>NZ_JAZARS010000012.1:110398-173087 GCF_036233855.1 Gordonia sp. Z-3 | reverse complement strand
ACGCTCCTTTCCGGCGAAGACGGTCTCTGAGGTCGGGATGGGTTGGTGGGGAATCGAACTGCTATCAGACTATCGGGCGGGTCTGACAACTTTGGTGCGCTGCAAGTGGGCTGTGGATGGACTTGTTCGGCGAGGTGTTGGGTTCAGGATAGCGGTGGGGTGTGACAACTTCGTGCGTGAGTGTGGTTGCGTGGGTGGACCCTTCGTGGCGCGGCCTCGCAAGCTCGGACGCTACTCAGCGATCAAGGGTGCGGCGTCTTTCTCGGTTCTCTGATGGGTGGGAGTCGTTAGCGTGGAGTCGGACTGGTATCAGATTATCGGGAGGGTCCGACAACTTCGGGGTGCTGCGGGTGGGATGTGGATGGACTCGATCGGCGAGGTGTTGGGTTCAGGATAGCGGTGGGGTCCGACAACTTCGTGTGCGTGAGTATGCTTGCGTGGGTGGACCCTTCGTGACGCGGCCTCGCATGCTCGGACGCTCCTCAGTGGTCAGGGGGCTTCGCTTGTTCGTCGCTGCGCTCTTCGTGATTTGTGGCCGGGGCTTCCTCTCCGATTCTCTAGTGGCCGGGAAGCGTTAGTGGGGAATCGTAACTGCCATCAGACTATCGGGTGGGTCTGACAACTTTGCGGCGTTGCGGGGTGGGCTGTGGATGGACTTGCTCGGTGAGCTGTTGGGTTCAGGATATCGGCGGGGTCCGACAACTTTTGGTGCGTGAGTGTCGTTGCGTGGGTGGACCCTTCGTAACGCGGCCTCGCAAGCTCGGATGCACCTCAGGGATCGTGGGTGAGCTATGGATTTCCCCTCTGCGGCGGGAAACGTTGGCGGGGAGCCGGACTGATATCAGACTAGCGGCCGGGTCTGACAGCTTTGGTGCGCTGCGGGAGGGGTCTGGATGGACTTGATCGGCGAGGTGTTGAGTTCAGGATAGCGGCGGGGTCCGACAACATTTCGTGCGTGAGTGTCGTTGCGTGGGTAGACCCTTCGTAACGCGGCCTCGCAAGCTCGGATGCTCTTCAGGGCACAGGGACGCGGGGGACCCGGGGGACGGCCTCGCAAGCTCGGTCGCCCTCAGCGAGCAGGGGACGCTTCAAACCCTCAGCGGGACCGCACCTGAATCACCGCTGTGACCATTTCGGTCCATGTCGCGACCACCTGGGCGCGACGGCGCGAATCGTCGGACAAGGTGTCGGCCAGGCCGAGACCGCGGGCGAGGTCGAGGGTGACCTGCGCAATTCGATGTGAATCGGGGTAGCGGTCGTCGGGATCGATGGCCGCAACAGTCATCTGGTGAGCGGCGCGGGCGAACTTCGCCTCCATCGGCAGGATGAGCTGACGCAACGCAGGATCGGAAGCGGCGGCCGCCCACACCTGCAGCGCCGCTTTGAATTCGGTTCCCGTATAGATGGCGACTGCTCGGTCGACCGCGGCGGCCACGCGGTCCTCCTCGTCGTCGGGCAGGGATGCGAGAACCCCGGAAGCGGTCGAGGTCATCTCCTCGAATACCTGCTCCAGGACCGCAGTGATCAGCGCCTCGCGAGTGGGGAAATGATGCTGCGCCGCACCGCGCGACACCCCAGCGCGCTCGGCGACCGCCGCAACCGTGGCCGCCGCCCACCCGTCATGGGCGAGAGCGTCCATCGTCGACTGCACCAGCCGTTCACGGGTCAGTCGCGACCGCTCCTGTCGGGGTTCGCGCGGCACCGGCGCGCGGGTACCGCTCGTCGTCATCGCTGATCCGCGGTGAGGTCCCACGGCGGGCGTCGTTTGGACAGGAATGCGGTCATCCCAGCCCGAGCCTCCTCGGATCCGAAGAGCTCCGCCGACTCCACGGCCCTCGCATCGGCTTCGTTCTCGAACCGCGCCAGCACCTCTGCGGTCGTCAGCGCCTTCGACGCCGCGAGCCCCTGCGGGGATGATCGCCGGAGGTTCGCGAGCACCGCGTCCATGCCGGACCCGAGGTCGTCGATGGTGGCGAAGGCTTCGGTCACCAGCCCGATACGGACCGACTCCTCGGGCCCGAAGGTCTCACCGGACAGAAAGAACCGCCCGGCGGCGCGCGCGGTGAGCTTCGGCAGCAGAACCAGCGAGATCACCGACGGCGCCAACCCGAGCCGCGCCTCGGTGAGCGCGAAGGTGCACGACGGTCCGGCCAGCACCATGTCGGCGGCGCCGATCAGACCGAGTCCCCCGGCCCGCACATGACCGTCGATACGGGCGATGACCGGTTTCGGCATTGTCAGGATCGCACGCATCAAATCGATCATCGATCGAGTACCGTGTGCCGACGCGTCCTCCACCGACATACCGGACTTCAGCGCCGCGCTGAGATCGGCGCCGGCACAGAATGTTCCACCGGTGTGGGTGAGAACCACGGCCCGCACGCCCGGATCGTCGGCAGCCAACTGCAACGCAGTCGACAACTGGTCGACGAGCACCGCGCCGAGCGCGTTGCGGTTCGCCGGCGAATCCAGCTCGAGCGTCGCAATCCCCTCGACGATCCTCGTATGGACGACCTCTGGGGTTCCGTCGATCATGTCAGCTTCCTGTTCTGCCATTACGCACCGTGCCGTCGCGCTCAGTACGACTTCGGCAACCCGAGGCTCGTCTGGGCGACGAAGTTGAGGATCATCTCACGACTCACCGGAGCGATGCGAGCGATCCGGGCGAGACTCAACAGCGGCGCCAGACCGTACTCGGTGGTCAGTCCGTTACCGCCCATCGAATGCACGGCATGGTCGACGATCTTCACGCACGCCTCGGCCGCCGCGTACTTGGCCATGTTCGCGGGTTCGGCTGCCCCCCAGTCGTCAGCCGCGTCGTACAGGGTCGCGGCCTTCTGCATCATCAGCTTGGCCATCTCGATCTGCACCTTGCCTTCCGCCAGCGGATGGGCGATCGCCTGGTGCGCACCGATTGGCGTCTTCCAGACGGTGCGATCATTGACGTAGGCGACTGCCTTGTTGAGCGCGAAGCGCCCCATCCCCACCGCGGAGGCCGCGGCCATGATGCGTTCCGGGTTCAGACCGGCGAACAACTGGCTCAACGCAGCGTCCTCCGACCCGACCAGCGCGTCGGCCGGCAGCCGTACGTCGTCGAGGAAGAGCTGGAACTGCTTCTCCGGGTTCTGCAGTTCCATGTCGATCATCGTGTACTCGAAGTTCGGCGCATCAGTCGGCACGATGAACAACGCCGGCTTGAGCTTGCCGGTCTTCGCGTCCTCGGTGCGCGCCACGATCAGCACCGCATCGGCCTGATCGACACCGGAGATGTAGACCTTGCGTCCGGTCAGCAACCACTCGTCGCCGTCGCGCCGAGCGGTTGTGGTGATCTGATGCGAGTTCGACCCGGCATCGGGTTCGGTGATGCCGAACGCCATGGTGATGGTGCCGTCGGCCAGTCCCGGAATCCACCGGTCCTTCTGCTCGTCGGTGCCGAAACGCGCGATGATGTTGCCGCAAATGGCCGGCGACACCACCAGCATCAGCAGTCCGGCACCGGCAGCCGCGATCTCCTCCATCACGATGGACAGCTCGTACATGCCGGCGCCCCCACCGCCGTACTCCTCGGGAAGATTCACGCCGATGAAGCCGAGTTTTCCTGCTTCCAGCCACATTTCGTCGGTCTTACGACCTTCCCGCGCGCACTCCCGGAAGTACTCTTGGCCGTACTTCGCGGCGAACGCCGCCACCGACGCGCGCAACGCAGCGCGTTCCGGGGTCTCCACGAACGGGTTGGGCGCGGTGTCGTTGAGCGTCTCGGTCATCCGACCTTCTCCTTCTGTTCTGCTGCTACGTCTGTCCGGTCGTTCTCGTCGTCGGTGATCACCGCGAGCACGTCACCCACCGACAGCTGCCTGCCCGGCTCCACCGACAGCGAGGTGACCACCCCGTCGGCGGGCGCCGCGATGGTGTGTTCCATCTTCATCGCCTCCAGCCACAACAGCGGCTGTCCCGCGCTCACCCGATCACCCTCCGCGACGGCCACCCGGATCACCGCGCCCGGCATAGGCGCCAGCAGCGAACCGGGCCGCGCGATCGCGGACGGATCGACGAACCGAGGAACCCGCCGCAACGTCACCGACATTCCGGGCCGGTCGACAAAGAGCAGATCGTCGTAGCCCGACACCGTCCACTCCCGGCGCACCCCGTCGACCTCCAACGTCACCGACCCGGGAGCCACCGCGATCACCGTCGTGTCGGGCAGGTCTGGCAGTGTCACGCCGGTACGCCCGTGTCGATACCGCACGTCGATCTCGCCGCCACTGCGCACATCGGTGAACCGTCGCACCCGCGGCCCCGACGCGAGATTGCGCCAGCCGGAGGGCAATCCACGCTGCACCACGGCATCGCGGCGCGCCGCCGCCGAATCCGCCAGAGCCGCGACGGTCGCGGCGACACAGATGTCGCCTTCGGAGGCCGGCAACGCCGACAACACGTCGAGTCCGATCTCGTCGATGAATCCCGTGTCGGTGTCACCGGCGAGGAACTGCTCGGAGCGCAGGGTGTTGACGAGCATGTCCCGATTGGTGATCGGTCCGTGAATGGTGGCGTCGGCCAGTGCGCGCGCCAGCATCGCTGCCGCACGCCGACGATTCGGTGCCCAAGCGATCACCTTGGCGAGCATGGGGTCGTAGAACGTGGAGACCTCACTGCCGTCGACGATGCCCGCATCGACCCGAATGCCCGGGCGGCTCAACGGGCCGAACTCGGTGTCCGCGTCGATCCGGATGGCGTGCACGGTGCCCGACTGTGGTTGCCAGTCCGCGGCCGGATCCTCGGCATACAGCCGCACCTCGATCGCGTGGCCGGTCGCGACCGGTTCCGCACCGTCGAGACGCTCCCCCATCGCAACCCGTAACTGCCACTCCACCAGGTCGGTTCCGGTGGTCAGCTCGGTCACCGGATGCTCCACCTGTAGCCGGGTGTTGGTCTCCAGAAAGAAGAACCGGCCCGACTCGTCGGCGAGGAACTCGACCGTACCGGCACCCGTGTAGTCGATGGCCGACGCCGCCGACCGCGCGGCGTCGAACAGTCGGGCGCGCAGGTCACCACCGATCCGCTCCACCAACGGTGCCGGGGCTTCCTCCACCACCTTCTGGTGGCGGCGCTGGATGGAACACTCACGCTCGCCGACCGCCCACACGGCACCATGTGTGTCGGCCAGGATCTGGACCTCGATGTGGTGACCGCGCTCGATGTAAGGTTCGCAGAACACGGTCGGGTCACCGAACGCGGACTCTGCTTCCCGCGCGGCGGCCGCGACCGCATCCGCGAGTTCGTCGAGCGTCCGCACGATCCGCATGCCACGACCACCGCCGCCGGCCGACGCCTTGATCAACAGCGGCAAATCGTCGGCGCTCACTGCGGCGGGGTCGAGGTCGCCGAGCACGGGCACCCCGGCGTCGACCATCAACTTCTTGGCGTTGACCTTGGAACCCATCGCCGAGATCGCGGCGGGCGACGGGCCGACCCACGTCAGTCCGGCATCGATCACCTTCTGCGCGAATTCGGTGTTCTCCGAGAGAAAGCCGTATCCGGGGTGGATAGCGTCGGCGCCGGCTGAGCGGGCCGCGGCGATGATCGCCTCACCCTGCAGATACGTCTGGGCCGACGTCGTCCCCGGTAGCCGAACGGCCGCGTCGGCCAGCCGTGTGTGCGGCGCATGTTCGTCCGGGTCGGAGAACACCGCGACGGTGCGCATCCCCATCGCCCGTGCAGTGGTGAACACGCGGCAGGCGATCTCGCCACGATTGGCCACCAGGACCGACGTGATCTGTGGTGCGGAATCTGTCATGTTTTCCTCACATCCGGAAGACGCCGAAGTTGGATGTGCCCTCCACCGGGGCACTGTGGATCGCCGACAGACACAACCCCAGCACCGTCCGGGTGTCGCGCGGGTCGATCACCCCGTCGTCGTAGAGCATCCCGGACAAGAACGCAGGCACCGATTCCGCCTCGATCTGGGCTTCGATCATCTGCCGCATCCCGGCATCGGCAGCCTCGTCGACTGTTCCGCCGCGCGCCTCGGTCGCCGCCCGCGACACGATCGAGATCACACCCGCTAGCTGCGCTGCCCCCATCACCGCGGATTTGGCACTGGGCCAGGCGAACAGGAAACGCGGATCGTAGGCGCGACCGCACATGCCGTAATGCCCCGCACCGTAGCTGGCGCCCATCAGCACCGAGATGTGCGGCACCGTCGAGTTGGAGACGGCATTGATCATCATCGAACCGTGTTTGATGATGCCGCCCTGCTCGTACTCCTTGCCGACCATGTAGCCGGTGGTGTTGTGCAGGAACAACAGCGGCGTGTTGCTGCGGTTGGCGTGCTGGATGAACTGGGTGGCCTTCTGCGCCTCTTGACTGAACAGCACGCCCTGCGCGTTGGCGAGGATGCCGATCGGGTACCCGTGCAGGCGGGCCCACCCCGTGCACAGCGAGCTACCGTATTCGGGTTTGAACTCGTCGAAGTCGCTGTCGTCGACGATGCGGGCGATCACGTCGCGCGGGTTGAACGGGATCTTCAGGTCCGCCGGCACGATGCCGAGTAGTTCGGACGGGTCGTGGTGCGGCTCGACGACCTCGGCCACCGGTCCGGGTCCCTGCTTGCGCCAGTTCAACCGGGACACAATGCGACGGCCGATGCGGATCGCGTCCTGTTCGTCGGCCGCGTAATGGTCGGCGAGCCCGGACTGACGCGCGTGCATCTGTGCGCCGCCGAGGGATTCGTCGTCGCTGTCCTCACCGGTGGCCATCTTGACCAGCGGTGGACCACCGAGGAACACCTTGGACGCATTCTCGATCATCACCACGTGATCGCTCATCCCCGGAACGTATGCACCACCGGCGGTCGAGTTGCCGAAGACCAGCGCGATGGTGGGGATACCCGCTGCGGACAGCCGGGTGAGGTCTCGGAACATCCGACCACCCGGGATGAACACCTCTTTCTGCGTGGGCAGGTCCGCCCCGCCGGATTCGACCAGCGAGATCACCGGCAGTCGGTTGGCCAGCGCGATGTCGTTGCAGCGCAGAATCTTGCGCAGTGTCCACGGGTTGGACGTGCCGCCACGCACGGTGGGGTCGTTGGCGACGATCATGCATTCGACACCTTCGACGACGCCGATGCCGGTGACGACCGAGGCGCCGACCTGGAAGTCGGAACCATATCCGGCCAGCGGGCACAGTTCGAGGAAAGCGGAATCCTCGTCGATCAGCAGCTCGATCCGCTCACGCGGAATCATCTTGCCGCGCTTGCGGTGCCGCTCGACGTACTTCCCACCTCCGCCGGCGAGAGCCTTGTCGAACTCCGCCTGCAGTTCGGTCAGCTTCTGGTTCATCGACTGCTCGGCGGAGCGGAAGTCCTCGGCAGCGGGATCAATGGTGGATCGAAGTGTGGTCACTGCTGATACCCCAATCGTTTTGCGGCGAGGCCGGTGAGGATCTCCGTGGTGCCGCCGCCGATGCCGAGGATGCGCATGTCCCGGTATTGCCGTTCGACCTCGGTGCCGGTCATGTAACCCAGTCCCCCGAACAACTGCACCGCCTTGTTGGCCACCCATTCACCGGTTTGCACCGCGGTGTTCTTGGCGAAGCAGACCTCGGCGATGAGATCGTCGCCAGAGGCGACCTTGCGCTCCACCACGGCCCGGGTGTAGGTCCGGGCCACGTCGATGCGGCGCGCCATCTCGGTGACGGTGTCCTGCACCGATTGCCGGGCGATGAGTGGTTTACCGAACGTCTGCCGGTCCCGGGCCCAGTCCAGAGTGAGGTCCAGGCACCGTTGCGCGCTGGCGTAGGCCTGCACCGCAAGACCCGCCCGCTCCGCGACGAACCCGGCGGCGATCTGCGCGAATCCGGAGTTCTCCGGACCCACCAGATTCGACACCGGGACCCGCGCATCGACGAAGGCCAGTTCCGCGGTGTCGGAGCTGCGCCAGCCCATCTTGTCCAGTCGGCGGGTGACGGTGAACCCCGGCGTGTCCTTCTCGAGCACCAGCAGCGACACGCCGGACGCCCCCGGCCCGCCGGTCCGCACGGCGGTGGTCACGAAGTCAGCGCGCACCGCCGAGGTGATGTAGGTCTTGGCGCCGTTCACCACGAAGTGGTCGCCATCGCGCACCGCGGTGGTCCGCAAATGGCCCACGTCGCTGCCGCCATCGGGTTCGGTGATGGCGAGGCTGCCGATCTTCTCCCCGGCCAACGTGGGTCGCACCCAGCGATCGATCTGGTCGGGATCACCGGCGGCGATCAAGTGGGGCAGAGCGATGCCGTGTGTGAAAAGCGAAGCGAACACGCCAGCCGCCGCCCCGGCGTAGTGGAACTCCTCACCCAGCACCGAGGCATCGACCAGGTCACCGCCGGAGCCTCCCACCTCCTCGTCGATGCCAAGTCCGAACAGGCCGAGCTTCGCGGCCTCACGATGCAGGTCACGCGGCAACAGCCCGTCACGCTCCCAGTCGTCCTGATGCGGCCGAACGTGCCGTTCGACGAATCCGCGGACGGTCGAACGGAGTTCGGCGCGCTCCGGGCTGTCCCAGACCGGACTGGTGATGGTCACCTGTTCTCCTCGCTGTCGGGGGATGCGCTGTCAGTTGGTGCCGCGGTGAAGGCGACGGGGATCGGTACCGGACGCGACCGCAGCCACTCCCCCATCCCCTTGGCCTGCGGATCGAAGCGCACGTTCTCGGCGACGCCGCGTCCGAGGACCCCTTCGATCACGAAGTTGACCGCATGGAGATTGGGCAGCCGGTACCGGTGCACGACGAGGTCGGCGACCTCGGGCAGCAACTCTTTGAGCAGCGCAACGTCGAGGGTGTGGTCGAGCCACTCGAAGTGCGCCGGATCACGCACCCACACACCGATGTTCGCGCTGCCGCCCTTGTCGCCGCTACGCGCGCCCGCCACCGTGCCCAACGGTATCGACGATGTCGGTCCCCAGTCGTGGGCACCGGATGGCGACGGCTCGTCGGGGTCGGCGGGCACCTCGGTGCGCAGCGAGCTCGGATCGATCCGCTCCACCACCCCATTGGGCAGGGCCACCCGATGCTCCACCTCGGCGGCGTCGACGTACCCGGGTTCGAACACCCCGTACGGCGAGCCGTTACCCGGCGGACCGGTCATGGTGAAGCCGGGATAGCTCGCCAGGGCCAACTCCACGGCGGTCGCCGAGAACGCCCGGCCGACTTTCTTCGCATCGGGATCGCGGACCACACAACGCAACAGCGCACTCGCCTGCTCCTCGGTGGTGGCGTCGGGCCGGTCGAGCCGGGACAGTTCCCACGCCATCTCGGCCGGCTGCGTCGGCAGCGCATCGGCGAACTGCGCCATGAACAGTTCGGCCTTGGCCTCGATGTCGAGGCCGGTCAGGATGAGGGTGATTTCGTTGCGCACACCGGCCAGATGGTTGAGCGACACCTTCGTGGTCGCCGGTGGCGCCTCGCCGCGCACACCGCTGATCGACACCCGATCCTCGCCGGCCTGCGTCAGCGTGATGCTGTCGAGTCGGGTGGTCACGTCGGGCCCCAGGTAGCGCGGTCCGGTGACCTCGTAAAGCAGTTGCGCGGTGACCGTTCCGACGGTGACCGCACCGCCGGTGTCGGGGTGTTTGGTGATCACCGACGAGCCGTCCGCGGCGATCTCGGCGATGGGGAATCCGAGATGCCCCATCCGCGGCAACTCGGTGAAGAACGAGTAGTTGCCGCCCGTCGCCTGCGCACCGCACTCGATCACATGGCCGGCCACCACCGCACCGGCCAGTGCATCCAGGTCATCTGGTTCCCAACCGAATTCACTGGCGGCCGGCCCCACGGTCAACGAGGCGTCGGTGACCCGGCCGGTCACCACCACGTCGGCACCGGCGTCGAGAGCCATCTTGATGCCGAACGCGCCCAGGTAGGCGTTGGCGGTCAGCGGCGTGCCGAGGCCGAGCTCGGCAGCACGCTCGGTGAGGTCGTCACCGTCGACGAACGCGATCCCCGCATCGATGCCCACGCTGTCGGCGAGTTCGCGCAACGCCACGGTCAACCCGTGCGGGTTGAGTCCGCCGGCGTTGACGACGATCCGGACGCCCTTGTCGACGGCCAAACCGAGACAGTCTTCCATCTGACGCAGAAAGGTCTTGGCGTAACCGGCTTTCGGGTCCTTCATCCGGTCGCGGCCGAGGATGAGCATGGTCAGTTCGGCGAGGTAGTCGCCGGTCAGGTAGTCCAGCTCGCCGCCGTCGAGCATCTCGCGGACAGCGGCGAAGCGGTCGCCGTAGAAGCCCGACGCGTTGCCGATGCGAATACTGCGCGGTGCGGTGGAGGCCATCTCGTCAGTCCTTCGTCGCGGTGCCGGCGGGTTCGCGGCCCGCTCCGGGCGGCCCGGCGAAGGCCTGGGCGATCCGAACCCATCGGCGCGCCTCGTCGCCGTCGACGGTCAGATCCGAGTCGGCCGCTGCACGCCGCTGGGTGACCACGCCGCAGAAATCGACGGCCGGACCCCGCACGATGTCGGGGGCGTCCTCGGGTCCCCACGTCCACAACTGCCCCGATGGCGCGGTGAGCTCGTAGCGGAACGCAGCCTCCGGCGGGGTCAGCCCGTTGACCGTGTAGGCGAAGTCGCGGGTACGGACCCCGATGTGCACGACACCCTTGATGCGGTCGGTGGGGGTCCGCGCCACCCCCAGCGCGTCGGCGACGTCGAGCCCGTGCGCCCAGGTCTCCATCAGTCGCGCGGTGGCCATCGACGCCGCCGACATCGGCGGTCCGAACCACGGGATCTTCACACCGTCGGGCACAGCGCGCAGGGCATCCGCGAGCGCGCTACGCGCGGTCCGCCAGTCGTGGAGGATTCGCGCGGGGGCTGCGGCCGCACCACGCTCGGCGGCCTCGTCGACGTAACGCTCCGCGTTCGGCGCCGCCTCGGTGAGCGCGACCGCGAACCCGTCGGGGTCGGTAGCGGCGAGCAACGCCATCCCGTCGGTCCAGCTCAGGTGGGCGATCTGATGTGCAATCGTCCATCCGGGAGCCGGAGTCGGCCGGGACCAGGTGGCATCGTCAAGGTCGGCCACCAGGTCATCGAGTTCTCGGGATTCATCGCTCAGATCGGCGACGAGAGTGTCCACCAACGACATGCGACCAGCGTCACACATGCCGTCAGAAAAAGCAATCATGCTTGATTGTTTTTTACCGCCGCCATCGCACGTCCGGCGTCGAAACCCGGCCCGCAGAACTCAGCGATAGATGACGTCAGCGGCCGCGGTGCTCAGCACCGTGCTGTCGGCCGACCGCATGATCGCCTCGAAGGACGCGATCCGACGACCCGCCTTCACCGGCCGCACGTCGACGGCGAGCTCGCCGCCGTGCACTGCCGGCGACCTGAGGAACCCGATGGCGAGGTCGCCGAGCTGGTAGTCCGCGCCGGCGGCGGCGTTGGCCTGACCGGCGAACGAGCATGCCTGCGCCGCGATCGCAGCGATCACTCCCCCATGCATGGTGCCGAAGATGTTGCCCATCCAGGGCTCGGTGGTGATCAGGAAACGCACACCGGCGGCGCGGTCGTAGTCGACGAGTTCGACCCGACCGTTGAGAAGGTCGGCGATCGGCCCGGCCGGGCGTATCCCGTTCGCGATCTGCTCGACGATCTCCCGCCCGGTCAGGGACGGCTCGATGGCCGGCGGCAGTTCGACGCCATGGGTGTAGGCACCGCTGGGTGTGGGTTCGGCGCCGCGGGGCTCGGCGGGATGCGCGTCGAAGGATCGCCCCACCGCCACGTTGCGCGCGGTTCCGGTACAGCACAGCCGTCCGGTCGAGGTGACCAGATCGACCCGGGTCGAACCGAAGCCGTCGTCGTGCATCATCAGCTCGGCGGTCCCGGTGACCCGGTCATCCACGCCGACGCGCCCCTGCATCGACATCGCCAGCCGCGCCTGTACGCACGGGGACCCGTTGGGGCCGGACCGGAAGAACGGCAGGCCCCCCAGGTGATCGAACAGCACCGCCAGGGCCGCCAGGTCGATGCGGCCGCGGTGATCGGCGAACAGCGGTCCGAGCTGCTGGTCGGCGGCCACCCGGCCGCCCTCGACCATGGCCACGTTGCCGATACCGAAGGCACTCATCGGATCGGTCGGCGGCTCGCGGTCTGTCCAGTTCATGTCGGCAACCATGGACCAATCCAAGCACTCGCATCGCAGTGGTCGGCGTCACGCATCTCGGATGCATAACAGATCACCACGGGCGCGCCCCGGCGGCCGTGGGCGTCGGCGACCCTGGGAGGCAACGCCGGCGACCATGCGGGCCCACCTCGAAGGGAAAGCAATGACCGTGATCGCGTCCCGACTCGTCTCCCGCGGTACCACCGCGCGCCAGTCCACCCTGATCGCCGCAGCAGCTGCCGCCGGGCTCACCCTGAGCGTCGGCGCGGGCGTTGCCGATGCCGCACCGACCCCGTTGCGTGTCGACCAGGCCCCGAATGTCGGCATCACTGTCGACGACAACGGGATCTCGGGAGGTTTTGCCGCCGATCTCACCGCGGTGGCAGCCGACGGTGAGCGCACCCGGTTGGCGCTGCGGCCGTTCGCCGAGGCATGTGCCGACAGCCTGGCCACCGCACGGGTGGCCATCACCTGGCGCAACGTGAACACGAACCGCACCGACGACGTCACCTTCCCGGTCTGCGCTGCCGGCAAGCCCTCGTCGGGCGCGGTCGTATCCACTGGCATCGGCCGGATATCGTTCACCACCACCATCATCGGACGGGCCGAGCAGGCCTTCACGATCAGCCCCGGCACCGGCTGGTTCATCCGCTGATCGGCTCCGCGGAACGTCCGAGTAGACATTTCTCGGAATCTGTTCACAAGGAATGAGAACACGTTCTACAGTGAGGACGTGGCCGAGACCGTGACGCAGCTCCTCCGCGAGCGCACCGACGACGACAACCTGGCGATCACCTACAACGACATGCAATGGTCGTGGCGGGAGTACATCGCGGCTGCCGAACGTGCCGCAGCCGCGGTCTTGACGCTGACCGACCGGTCACGGCCGCCGCATGTCGGTGTCCTACTCGGCAACACACCGGACATGCTGATCGCGCTGGCCGCGGGAGCACTCGGCGGCTACGTCACCGTCGGTCTCAACAACACCCGCCGCGGCGAAGGTCTGGCGGCCGACATCGTCCGCGCCGACTGCCAGATCCTCATCACCGATGCCGAGCATCGCCCGCTGCTCGCCGGTCTGAATCTGTCCGGGGTTCGTGTGCTCGACACATCGTCGCCGGAGTGGGCCACGCTGCTGGCCGATGCCGGCGAGCTGGTCCCGCTGAGCGAGCCGACCGCAATGGACACGTTCATGCTGATCTTCACCTCCGGAACCAGTGGTAACCCCAAACCGGTTCAGTTCGCGCACATGATGATTCCGTTCGCCGGACCGGTCCTGGCCGACAAGTACGATGTGGGACCAGGGGATGTCTGCTACCTGTCGATGCCACTGTTCCACTCCGCGGCCCTGATGGGCGGCTACTGCGTGGCGCTGTGTGGCGGGGCGGCGATCGCACCGGCGAAGTTCTCCGCGTCGACCTTCCTCGACGACATCCGGCGATACCGGGCCACCTACATGAACTACGTCGGGAAACCACTGGCCTACATCCTCGCCACCGAGGAGCGGTCCGACGACGCCGACAACCCTCTGCGCGTGGCGTTCGGCAACGAGGCCACCGACCGCGACATCAACGAGTTCTCCCGCCGTTTCGCATGCACGGTGTGGGACGGCTTCGGCTCCACCGAACTCGCCATCATCATCACCCGCGAACCGGGCACACCGGAGGGTTCCATCGGCAAGGGTTTTCCCAATGTGGCCGTGTACAACTCGGACACGCTCACCGAGTGTCCGCGTGCCGAGTTCGACGAGAACGGCGCACTGACCAACGCGGAGGACGCCATCGGCGAGCTGGTCAACATCGAGGGCGCCGGCATGTTCATGGGCTACTACAACGACGCCGACGCCACCAGCGAACGAATCCGTCACGGGATGTACTGGTCCGGCGACCTCGCCTACAAGGACGCCGACGACTGGATCTACCTCGCCGGGCGGACCGGCGACTGGATGCGGGTCGATGGCGAGAACCTGGCCGCCGGACCGATCGAACGCAATCTGCTGCGCATTCCCGAACTCAACCGGGTGGCCGTGTACGCGGTCCCGGACGAGCATGTCGGTGACGCGGTGATGGCGGCGGTCGTGTTGCAGGACGACGCGAAGTTGACACCCGAGTCGTTCGCCGAACAGCTTGCCGCACAACCGGACCTGTCCCCCAAGGCGTGGCCGCGGTTCGTCCGTATCGAGGATGACCTGCCCACCACTGCGACGAACAAGATCCTCAAGCGGGAGCTCAAGAAGGACGGACCGACCTCGACCGGCGGAACGTTGTGGGTGCGGGATGCGCGGTCCAGGGACTACCGGGTGGTGACCACCTCGGCGGCCGTGTGAGCGTGCGAATGCCCGTCGACCCCTCCGACCCGCGCAAGCCGCTTCCGGAGATCGGCTACTACGCACTCTCCCGGCACCCCGTCAACCCGGGTGAGCTGGTAGACGAGGCCGCCCTGGCGGATCGAGCCGGTTTCGGGACCGCATTCGTCTCCGAACGGTTCAACGTCAAGGACGCCGCCGTCCTCTGCGGGGCCATCGCGGCTGCGACCACGCGTATCGGGGTCGCCACCGCGGCAACCAATCACAACACCCGTCACCCGATCATCACCGCGACGATGGGGGCAACTCTCGCCGAACTCAGCGGCAACCGGTTCGCCCTGGGCCTCGGCCGCGGGATCGACGCGCAGTGGCAGATCCTCGATGTGCCGCCGGTCACCGGGGCGCAACTCGCCGATGTCGCCGAAGTTCTCCGCATCTTGTGGCGCGGCGAGATGATCGTCGGACACGACGGCCCGATCGGGAGCTTTCCGCTGCTGAATCTCGGCGTCTCGGTGACACCGGTACCGGTCATGCTGATCACCATGTCCCGCCGGACACTCGAACTCGCCGGTCGCATCGCCGACGGCGTGGTGCTGCACACCTTCTTTTCCGACGAGGCGACGCGTAGAGCCGTAGAGATCGTGCGCACCGCCGCCGAACGCGCCGGACGGGACCCGGCGTCGGTACGCATCTGGTCGGTCCTGGCCACCATCCCCGACGGACTCGGTGACGCCGAACGACTCCGTCGCCTCTACGGACGACTGGCCACGTACCTGCAGGGCTACCCCGATGTCCTCATGAAGGCCAATGACTGGGCCGCGGCAGATCTCGAACACCTGAGAGCGACGGACGCGTTCGTCGGCGCGCGCGGTCCGATTGACGCCACCGCGACCGACGACGAGATCCGGCAACTCCATGCGGCCATACCGCAAGCGTGGGTGGCCGACTCGGCGACCGGCAGCGCGGCACAGTGCGCCGCCACTATTGCCCACCAATTCGACCTCGGTGTCGACTCCGTCATCCTGCACGGGGCGGCCCCGTCCGAACTCCTCGACGTCCTCGCCGCGTATCGGTCCATCCGACCGGAACTGCCTGATCTCCCGGTCAATCCCGGACTCTGCGCGGCCTACGCGCGCGTCTCGATCGGTGACACTCGATGACCGGGAGCGGGGTGAGTCCATCGCCCTCGAAACCGGGGTTGATCCCCACCGATGTCGACGCGGTCACCGCCGACTTCCTCACCGGTGTGCTGCGTTCGGCCGGTCACGTGGCGACGGTGGCTTCGGTGTCGGCATCTCCGGTCGGTTCCGGTCAGATGGCCAGTTCGTTCCGGTTGTCGCTCACCTACGCGATCAACGACGCGACGCTCCCGACAACCATGGTCGCCAAGATCGCCACCGGCCCACTCGACCAACGCACGTTCGCAGTGGGCGCATTCCGCAACGAAGTTGCCTTCTACGCCGACATCGCCCCGACAGTCGACGTCCCCACTCCACGCGCATACGCGGCGGTGATCTCCGATGCGGGAAGCGAGTTCGTGCTGCTCCTCGAGGACATGGCCCCGGCGGAGCAGGGTGATCAGATCGCCGGCGCCGATCCGCAGGCCGTCACCGCGGTTGCCGTTGCCGCCGCCGGCCTGCACGCACCCCGGTGGTGCGATGAAACGCTGCTCACCGAAGCCGGCCTGAACTTGCCCACCGCCGAGGACGCGGACATGATGCAGGAGTTCCTCGTCCCGATGGCGGACACCTTCCGCGAGCGGTTCGCGCCGACGGGGCCGGACTCTGCAGCCCTCGACCATCTCGTGGCGCACGCACACGACTGGCTCGTCGCATCCGACCAGCCGTACACGATCATCCACTCCGACCTGCGGCTCGACAACATCCTGTTCGATCCGGACGGAACGGCCACGGTGGTCGACTGGCAGACCATTGCCGCCGGTCCCCCCTTGCGCGACATCGCATTTCTGGTCTCTACGAGTCTGTCGGTCACGGACCGGCGCGCTCATGAACGAGCCATCGTGAGCGCCTACCACGACGCACTGTGCACACGCGGGATCGCCGACTACTCGGCAGCGCAGTGCTGGAACGATTACGTCGACGGCCTGCTGCACACGCTGCTGCTGGTGGTGTTCGGCGCGGGCGCGGCGCAGCCCACCGAGCGTGGTGATCGCATGTTCGCGACCATGTTGTCGCGGGGTGCCGCAGCCGTCGCCGATCATGCGAGCGGATCGTCGGGGTGAAACTGGTGATCGGGGCGACCGGTTTCCTCGGCTCCCGGGTGACGCGGCAGTTGGTCGAATCCGGCGAACACGTGCGGGTTCTGGTGCGCGCGACCAGCAACACCCGGGCCATCGACGATCTCGATGTGGAGCGGGTGGTCGGCGACCTGTTCGACAGCGACGCGCTGGCGTCGGCGATGTCGGGCTGCGAGGTGGTGTACCACTGCGCGGTAGACGCGCGCGCCTGGCTCACCGATGGCTCGGTGTTGGATCGAACCAATGTTGACGGGGTGCGTTCGGTGCTTGACGTCGCCGCCCGTGCCGACCTGCGAAAATTCGTGTTCACCAGCAGCATCGCGACGATCGGACGCCGTCCGGACGCCATCGTCGACGAGACCGACGAGTTCAACTGGCACCACGAGGCGAACGATTACATCCGGTCCCGGGTCGCCGGCGAGGACGTCGCCCTGGGTTACGGACGCGACGGCCGGGTGCCGGTCGTCGCGCTGTGCGTGGCCAACACCTACGGCCCTGGCGACTACCTGCCCACCCCGCACGGGTCGTTCGTCGCGGGCGCCGCGCTGGGCAAACTGCCCTTCACCGTTCGCGGGATGCGCACCGAATCGGTGGGTGTCGACGATGCCGCCGCCGCGCTCCGTCTCGCCGCCGACAAGGGCCGCGTCGGCGAACGCTACATCATCGCCGAGTCGCAGATCGATCTCGACGAGGTCGTGTCCATCGCAGCCGGCATCGCCGGTCGTCGAGAACCCCGTCTGGTGTTGCACAAACCGACGATGTATGCGATCGGTGCGGTGGGCTCCTTGCGCAGCCGACTGACCGGTGCCACACCCAAGCTCAGCGTGCAGACCGTACGGCTGATGCACCAGATGTCGCAGATGGATCACCGCAAGGCGGTGCGCGAACTCGGTTGGGAGCCGGCACCGGTGGCCGATGCCGTGCGTGCGGGGGCGCGGTCCTGGCTCGACCTCGCGGCGCGGCGAACGGCTGCAGGTGCCGGCCCTTCGTGACGCCCACCCCTCACATCAGTTCGTGCCCAGCAACTCCGCGAGTTCGCTCAGCGTGTAGGGGGCGCTGTCCTTGTGGTCGCGGTAGGCGACGAACGACGCCTGCTGGGGCTCATAGCGCCCGATGAAACCGCCTGCTGCGGTGAATATTTGACCGGTGACGTGTCGTGCGGCGCCGCTGGCGAGGAACACGTAGAGCGCGGCGACGTACTCGGGCGGGGCAGGGTCGAGCGCCGCGTCCCGGGTCACCTCGTCGAGTATCCCTCGCCGATGCAGGCTCTCGATATGCGACACGTAGTCGTCACCGCTCGACAACCGCGACTTCGCACCGGGCATCACCACGTTCACCCGGACGCCACGGTCGGCGAGGTCGGCACCAGCGGCCAGCGCAAGGGCGTTGACCCCGCCCTTGGCCGCCGGGTAGCCACTGCCCCCGAACATCCCGAGCGAGGCCGCGGACCCGGTCAGGACGATCGACCCGGTCTGCTGTTCGGCGAAGACCCGGCCGGCGGCCTGCATCAGATGAAATGCACTCATCAGATGTGCGTCGAGCTGGTCACGGAACTCCTCGGCGCTGATCGACAGGATCGTCGATCCCGGCGGTTCGGCGATGCCGGCACAGTTGATGGCGATGTCGAGCGCCCCGAACTCCGAGAGCGCCGCATCGACCATCTTCTGGGCCACACCGTCGTCACCGGCCGACCCGACAACGCCCACCGCATAGCCACCACCGCCACGGATCTCGGTGACGGTCTCATCGACGGCAACCGGATCTCGACCGTTGATCACCACCGACACACCTCGTCCGGCGAGCGCGTATGCCACCGACAGACCGATCCCCCGGGTCGCGCCGGCCACCGCGGCAACGCGACCCGAGAGACTCAGGTCCCCCGCCCCCGGCCAGGGGGCGGTCACCGACTCGGGGTCATCAAACACCGCTACCCACCGGCGTGATCGGAATCGATCGCCCACGGTCGGTGAACTCGAAGTCGGCGCCCGAACTGAATCGCGCGATCGCCACCTCCCCTGACTCCTGGTGCGCGGCATCTCCTCTGCTCATCACGAACTCGGTGACTCCGTCGGCAGCGGTTGCCGACGACACCGCCCAGTATGCGTCCACCGCGGTCGCGATCGCCTGCAGCGGTTCGACGTGGTCGGCATCGAGAAGCGCGATCCAGCCGCCGTCGACGGCCGCATCCGACTCGGTGGGCACCACAACGATGACGTCGTCCCCCCGCACCTCGGCAGCCACCCCGGTGTAGGCGAGCGGACCGAGAACCGGATGCAGGTTGATCACCGTCGCCAGGGCCGACGCGTCGGCGCCCAGCGTCAGCGCCCGCCGCAGACGGTCGGCCGACAATCCCGCGATGCCGGTCAGCTGTTTGCGGTAGATTTCGCGCACCTGGGCCTCATCGGTCGCGTGCCGACGAACCGACCAGAGGAAGCCGAGCGACAACAGCTGGTGCTGCAGTGCGATCTCCTCGGCGATCCGGGCGAGCGCGGTGTGTGACCACTCCCGGAACTGGAGGTCGGCCAGCAGCGGTCCCCGGTAGTCGACCAGTCCGTCTGTCGCCGACGCGTCGATGGGGGTGAGCGTCACCGTCCCGGCTCGGGTGCCGAACATCTCCTGCGCATCGGACGGCAACGGCAGTTCGTCGCGGTCGTCCTCGATCGTCACTGTCCACTCACAATGCGGTGTACGACCTTCCGGCCGTCGCGGCGGCCGGTGGATCGGACGGATGCGCGCCCGACGGTTCGTGGCGATGGCAGTGGCGTCGAAAGTCGGGTCCTCGATGTCGTGGCACATCGTGGTGACGTAGTCGTCGCCCATCGGTTCCACGTCCATCAACGCGCCGCAGTGCTGCAGGAAGAAGGAACCGTGGTACTTGTCGGTCACCTCATAGCGAAAGTCCATGAACTGTGGTGGCGCACCGATGTCGAGTTGCAGACATTTGAACATGTCCTCGACGCCGTCGCCGTCGATGCCGAGAGCGGTGCGCATACGCTGGGTGTAGACGGGGCTGGCGGCCATCCACTCCTCGATGGCGACCTGCCCCATCACTTCTCGCCCGAAGGCGCTGATCAGGTGTGCCATACCACTGCGGTCGATCAACTGCCCGGAGAGCAGGAGTTCGGGCACCAAGACGGCGAGTTGCGACTGACTCAGACCTTGGTAGGCCGGGGCTGGAGTAGTCATCTCAGTGCTCACCAGAACCCGACGGGCGCCTTGCCGAACGGATACCAGCCCGGCTGATCGCCGGTGGCCTTCTCGATCCGCTTGAGCATGCCGTCACTCATCGCGTTGTTCTTCAGCATCTCGATGAACAGCGCCGACACGTTCCCGTAGTCGAAGAAGTCGCGCTGCCAGGAGAACTGGAAGTTACCGGCGTACTTGAACCAGCTGCCCTGAATACCCTCGAGGGCGTAGTTGGTGCCGTCCTCGCGGGTGCCCTGATACACCTGCTTCCAGAAACCGATCATGTCGCCGGTCTGATCGTCGATCACCCACGCCTGATACGGATACTCCCAACCTTCGAGGCCCTCCATCTCCTGGCCGAGTGCGATGTCGCGGATCTCGTCGCGTCCGACGGCCATGAAATCTTTGTCGGGGCCGTAATTCCACCCGTAGGTGGCGTCTTCGGTGTAGAACTCCGCCAGCGGTTTCCAGTCGCCGGCCTTCTCCGCCTCGACGTTGGCGTCCAGCCAACGCTGTTTCATCTCTTCCAGTTCGGCACGATCAAAAGGCATGTCGCGTCTCTCCACTCATTCGTCGTCCACAATCTTGAGGGCTTGTGTCGGGCAATACATGACCGCGGCCTCGACCTCGGCTCGGCGGCTCTCGTCTGGCTCCTTGTCGAGGATCTCGACGTGGTCGGAGTGCGCTCGGAAGACCTCAGGCGCCTCCATCTCGCACATGCCGTGCCCCTGGCACAGATCCAGATCCACTTCGACACGCATCGGCGCTCACCGCCTCCGGTACTTCACACGGCACGGCTGCTGCAGCTGGACGACCATCTTGGAATGATCATTGCGGTAGGTCTCCGACGGCTGCAGCATCTCGAACTCGTAGTTCTGGAACAGTACCGAGAAGATCGCCTTGAGCTGCATGATCGCGAACTGCGCCCCGACGCAACGATGGCGGCCGGCACCGAACGGAATCCACGTCCACCGGTTCACCAGGTCCTCCTGCCGGGGCTTGTCATAGCGATCCGGATCGAAGGTGTCCGGCTCGGGGAAGTCCTCGGGTAGCCGGTTGGAGATGGCCGGGGACACCGCGATCGACTGACCTGCCGTGATCTCGAAGTCCTCGATGTGAAAGTCGTTTTGCACCACACGCATCAGGATGATCAGCGGTGGGTGCAGTCGCAGTGCCTCCTTGAGCGCATTCTCCAGCTGCGGCATCTGCCGGGTGTGGGCGAAGGTGTACTCGGGCCGCTCGCCGTCGGGGGTGTCGCCGTAGATCTCGTCGAGTTCGGCGTACACGCGCCCCATGTAGTCGGGGTTGCGTAACAACTCGATCAGCGTCCACGCTGCGGTTCCTGAGGTGGTGTGGTGGCCGGCGAACATCATCGAGATGAACATCCCGGTGATGGTGTTGGCGTCGAATCCGACCTGGACGAGAACATCCATCAGGTCGCGATCTTCTTTGTTCTCAGTCGGATTCGCGATCCGCTCGTCCATCACGCCCTGGATGAACTCCACCAACTCGGCTCGGGCCTCGTCGCGCTTGCGGAAGCTTTCGATGTCGGCGTTGTAGTCGACGTAGGCGATCGGGTCGGTGCCCTTCTCCAGGTCGTGGAACAGGTGCGCGATGTGTCCGTTGAGCCGCTCGCGGAACTTGCGGCCGATCAGGCACGCCGACGACGTGTACAGCGTGAGTTCGGCGAAGAACTCGAGCAGGTCGATCTCGCCTTCGTCACCCCAGTCGGCGATGATGCGTTCGACCTCGTTCGGGATGGTCACCGCGTGCTGCTTCATGTGCGGGCCCTTGAGCGCCGAGTTGTGGATGGCCTTGGAGCGCTCTTCGGGGCTGGTGTCGAAGACGACGCCCTCCCCGAACACCGGCGTCATGAACGGGTAGGCGGCCGCCTGGTCGAGATCTTCTTCCGGCGCGCGGAAGAACTCCTCATTGGCAAGTGCACCGGAGACGAGGACCACCTCCCGGTCGGCGAGCTGGAACTGGCCCACATCGCCACACTCGTCGCGGACCCGCCAGAACAGTCCGATGGGGTCGGAGGCGAGTTCGTCGAGGTGGCCGTGTTCGCCGTCCCCGCCGGAGACGCGCTGGGGTTTGGTGAGTGCGGTCATGCGTCGGTTCCCTTCTTGGTCAATGCTCCTTCGGCCTCGATCTCCACCACGCGCATGTGCGCCCCGCGCGGCATCGCGACGATGGCGCCGATCCCCTGCGCAAGGTGTTCGGGGGCAAGGAAGTTCCCATGCCGAGCGAGGCCGTGTCTGATCCAGTCGTTGAGCATGGCGTCGGTGGATTTCTGATCCAGGTTCATACCCATGCCGGTGATGGTCTGGCCCGGCCGGATGATGCTGGCCCGCACGCCGGTTCCTTCGAGTTCCAGCTGCACGGTCGCGACCAGGCCGTCGATACCCGACTTCGCCGCCACGTAGGCCGACGACCAGGGTCGCGGATGCAGCGCCACATCCGAACCGATGAACACGAAGTCACCGCGTCCGCGTTCGATCATGTCCGGGACCACCGCACGGTAGATGCGGTGTGCGCCGACGAGGTGGATGTTCACCTGCGACGCGAACTCCTCGGGCGACGTCTCGTAGGAGAGTCCGATCGCGAGGTCACCCGCACCGGAGACCGCGATCTCGATTGGCCCCAGGGCTGCCTGCGCCTTCGCCACGCAGTCGACGACGGATTGTTCGTCGGTCACGTCGAGCGGGACCGCCACCGCCTCACCACCATTGGCGGTGATCTTCTCGGCGATCTCGTGGCACTTGTCCACGCGCCGGGCTGCGAGTGCGACCGGATAGCCTGCGTCGGCCAGATATTCGGCGGTCGCTGCGCCGATACCCGAGGACGCACCGGCGATCAGCACCGGTCGTCTGTCCGGATGAGGGATGAATGCCATCAGCGCACCTGCACTTTCACGGGTAGTTGGGCGAAGCCACGAACATTCACCGAGTGGACGCGGACGGCACGATCCATGTCGATGTCCACCGACTTGATGGTGCGAACCACCTCGGACAGACCGATGTTCGATTCGAGTCGCGCGAGGTGCGCGCCGAGACAGAAGTGGGTCCCCATGCCGAAGCTCATCAGCGCTTGGCTGCAGTCGCGGCCGATCTGGTACCGATCGGCGTTGTCGAAGACCTCGTCGTCCCGGTTGGCCGAACCGACGAGCAGCAGCACCCGATCACCCTCCGGGATGGTGATGTCACCGAAAGTGGTGTCGGCGGCGACTTTGCGCAGCACCATCTGCGTCGAGTTGTCGTATCTGAGGGTCTCCTCGGTCCAGTCGGGCACCATGTCCTCGTCGGCGATCACCTTGGCGAGTTCGGCCGGATTGCGCCAGGCCCAATACAGTGCGTTGGCAAGCAGTTTGGTCGTGGTCTCGTTGCCGGCGACCACCATCAGCACCATGAAGCCGACGATCTCGTCCTCGGTGAGGCTGGTCTTCTCGCCGGTCTCGTCGTCGTCGATCTCGGCGGCGATCAACGCCGACACCAGATCCTCGCCGAGATTGTTCCGGCGTTCGGCGATGAGTTCGGTGTAGTACTTGTGCAGTTCGATATAGGCGTAGACGGCGGCCTCGGGGATGTCGAGCACACCCTCTTCGCGATGCAGCAGCAGATCCGACTGCTGCCGCAGGAAGGCGCGATCGGCCTCGGGGACCCCCAGCAGTTCGGAGACGACGTCCATCGGGAGCAGGCCGGCGAAGTCCTCGACGTAGTCGAACTCGCCCATCTCGAGACATCTGTCCCAATGTTGCTGTGTCAGTGCGGTGATCCGATCTGTGAGGTCGTTGACGCGCCGTGGCGTGAACCCCTTGGACACCAGCTTCCGGATGCGCATGTGCTTCGGGTCGTCCATCGCCAAGAACGACATTGACTTGTGTGCGTCCGGCCCATACGACGACGGGTCCATCGACACGCCCCACGCGTTGGACAGGTTCACACTGTCGCGAAACCCCGTGCGCACATCGGAATGTTTGGCCAGCGCCCAGAAGTTCATCTCCGCGTTGTAGTAGACAGGCGCCTCGTCCCGGAGCCGAGCGTACGTCGGATACGGATCCTCGTGAAAGTCATAGGCATACGGATCGAACGGGACGAGATGCTCCATACCCGTCCCCGTGGCGGTATCGGTCATCACTTCTCCATCAGTAGGTGTGCTGCTGCGACCAGACGTTCGGATGTCTGCTCGTAGGACATATGCCCCATCCCCGCGTGCACCAGGCCACCGGCGTAGATCATCTCGAGTGCATCGAGCAGCGGACCCGGGTGCTCGGGGTCCACCTCGAGCGCCTCGGCGAGCCGGCGACGAATAAAACCGCCGATCCGCAGGCGCAGGTGCTCGACGTCCGGGTCGGTGCCCAACAGCGCCATGGTCACGGCGCCACCGAGCTGCCCCTCACCTGCCACCACCATCGAGACCTCACGCAGCACCTGGGCGACGCGCTCGGCCGGTGGCACCGACAGATCCGGCTCGGGCACACCCGCACTGAGGCGACGCCAGAACACCTCGGCGACCAGATGACTCTTCGACGAGAAATACGTGTACGCGGTCGCCGGGGCGACCCCCGCCAATTTCGCCACGGTGCGCACAGTGAGACCGTCGAAACCCTCGATGTTGAGCACCTCGACCGCCGCGTCGGTCAACCGGGTGACCGTCTCGGCCTGTTGCTGCGTCAGCCGTCGGCGAGTGGATTCCTGAGACACGGGACTGGACATGTGAGTCACGCTACACTAGGTTTGATCACGAGTCCAGACACCTGTCCAGATGGAGTTCCAGACCATGCCTCTACGCCCAGTGTCGTCGTCAGACCTGTTGATCGACGGCAAACTCGCTCCCGGCACCGGCGGCACTTTCGATGTGCGCAACCCGGCCACCGAAGAAGTACTCGGCCAGGCGGCCGATGCCACCGCCGACGACATGGACGCGGCGATCGCGGCCGCGCGCCGCGCCTTCGACACCACCGACTGGTCACGCGACCACGGGTTCCGCGCGCGCTGTCTGCGTCAGCTTCGCGATGCGCTGCTCGCCCACGGCGACGAGTTCCGCGAACTCGCCGTCGCCGAGGTCGGTTGCCCGACCTTCCTGACCTCCGGACCCCAATTCTCCGGCCCCGTCAACGATCTCGGCTACTTCGCCGACCTGGCCGAGTCCTACGAGTGGACCACCGATCTCGGCGAGGCGAAACCGATGGGCCTCAAGAACACCCGCGAAGTCCGGTACGAGGCGGTCGGGGTGGTCGGCGCCATCACCCCGTGGAACTTCCCGCACCAGATCAACTTCGCGAAGATCGGCCCCGCCTTGGCGGCCGGTTGCACGGTGGTACTCAAGCCCGCGCCGGACACCCCGTGGTGCGCGGCGTTGGTCGGCAAGGTCATCGCCGAGGAAACCGACTTCCCGCCCGGCGTCATCAACGTCGTCACCTCCAGCGATCACGCGCTCGGTGCGCAGCTCTCGACCGATCCGCGCGTCGACCTGGTCTCGTTCACCGGTTCCACCGCGACCGGCAAGAAGGTGATGGCCGGTGCCGCCGAGACATTGAAGAAGGTGTTCCTGGAACTCGGCGGGAAGTCGGCGTTCATCGTGCTCGACGACGCCGACATCGCGTCGGCCTGCTCGATGGCCGCGTTCAACGTGGTCACCCACGCCGGTCAGGGATGCGCCATCACCACCCGGCTGGTGGTCCCGCGCGAGAAGCTCGACGAGGCGATCACCGCGACGAAGAACGCGCTGGCGGGACTGCCCGCCGGCGATCCGAGCGACGCGGGAACCATCTGCGGACCGTTGATCTCGGCCGTCCAACGCGACCGGGTGGAGTCCTACATCGCGCTCGCCAGGAGCGAGGGCGGCACCATCGAGATCGGCGGCGGCCGTCCCGCCGACAGGGACAAGGGCTACTTCGTGGAGCCCACCCTGATATCCGGCCTGGACAACTCCGCCCGGGTCGCGCAGGAGGAGATCTTCGGGCCGGTGCTGGTGATCATTGCGCACGACGGCGACGATGATGCGATTCGCATCGCCAACGATTCACCATACGGCCTGTCGGGGGCGGTCTGGGGTACCGATCCGGACCGGATCAACAAGGTCGTCAACGGAGTCCGCACCGGGACCATGGGCATCAACGGCGGCATCTGGTACTCCGCCGACGTCCCGTTCGGTGGCTACAAGCAGTCCGGCATCGGTCGCGAGATGGGCGTCGCCGGATTCGAGGAGTATCTGGAGTCCAAGGCCGTGGCGACCCCGGCGTGACCCTTCGTGACGCTCGCAAGCTCGCTCCTCAGGGAACAGCAGGTGACGCTCGCAAGCTCGCTCCTCACCGACCAACAGATGACGCTCGCACAACCCACAACAGAAAGCAGCACAATGACTTCCGATAGTCGCAACCGTTTCGGAGACAAGACCATCATCGTGACCGGGGCCGCCGGCGGCATCGGTGAGGTCTATGCCCGCGCTCTGGCCGCCGAGGGCGCCAACGTCGTCGTCGCCGACCTCAACGACGACGCAGGTAAGCAGGTGGCCGCCGACATCAACGGTCTCTACGTCAGTACCGACGTCGCCGACGAACAGTCCGCGCAGGCGCTCGCCGCGGCGGCCGTCGACGCCTATGGCCGGATCGACGGTCTGGTCAACAACGCGGCGATCTACGGCGGGATGAAGCTCGACTTCCTGATCACCGTGCCCTGGGACTACTACAAGAAGTTCATGAGCGTGAACCTCGACGGCGCCCTCAACGTCACCCGGGCGGTGTACCCGCATATGACCGACGGCGGCGCGATCGTCAACCAGTCCTCCACCGCCGCATGGCTCTACAGCGGTTTCTATGGCCTGGCCAAAGTGGGTGTGAACGGCCTCACCCAGCAGCTGGCCACCGAACTGGGCGGACAGAACATCCGGGTCAACGCCATCGCGCCCGGCCCGATCGACACCGAGGCCACCCGCTCCACCACTCCCAAGGAAATGGTGGACGACATCGTCAACCGTCTGCCGCTCAAGCGGTTCGGGACACCGGAGGATCTGGTCGGCATGTGCTTGTTCCTGCTCTCCGACGAGGCCGGTTGGGTGACCGGGCAGATCTTCAATGTCGACGGTGGACAGGTCATCCGCTCATGAGTGACCCCGGCCCGGGACAGATCCGGCTCGGCTACGTCGGACTCGGCAACATCGGGGGTCCGATGGCCGCAAGCCTCACCGCCTGGTCGGACGAGCTCACGGTGTTCGACCTCTCCGCCGACGCGGTCGCCAAGCTCGTCGATGCGGGCGCCACCGCGGCGTCATCGTTGGTCGATCTCGCCACCCGTGCCGACATCATCGGCATCTGCGTGCTCAACGACGATCAGGTACGCACGGTCGTGTCCGGTGCCGGCGGGCTCCTCGAGGCCGCCACGCCCGGAACGATCATCGCCGTCCACTCCACCATCAGCCCTCAGACGGCCACCGAGTTGGCCGCCCACTGCGCCGACAAGGGCGTCACCCTGCTGGACGCACCGATCTCCGGGGGCGCGGCGGGTGCCGAGCAGCGGCGGCTGGCCATCATGGTCGGGGGTGACCGGGAGGCATACCTGCGGTTGAAGGAGCCTTACGCGGCGGTGTCGGACATGCTCGTCCACGCCGGCAACGACGTGGGCGCCGGCACCAAGATGAAATTGGCGCGCAACCTGATGCATTTCGTGGCGTTCACCGCGGCGATGGAGGCATCTCGCCTCGCCGAGGCCGCCGGGATCGACATCACCAAGCTCGGCAAAGTGGTTCGGCACACCGACGCGATCACCGGTGGGCCGGGTGCGATCATGCTGCGCGACACCACTGCCGACGTGGCACCCGACGACTTCTGGCACGACGTGCTGATCCCAGTCCGCGGGCTCGGCGAAAAGGATCTGACCCTGGCGCTGGAACTGGGACGCGAACTCGACGTCGACCTCCCCCTCGGCGAAATCGCGCTACGCGACTTCGCGGCGGAACTCGGTGTGCCACATCAGGAAGGAGAACAACGATGACGGCCCCACATGAGGCAGGTACAGACGGGTCGAGCCCAGACGAGACTGCCGACGCCCGGCGGCGAAAGGGCCTCGACATGATGTCGAAGGTCTACGGCTGGGAGATGTCCGACGGACCGGGCGACTTCTTCGCGCACACCTGCGATCAGGTGTTCGCCGAAGTGTGGACCCGCGAGGGGTTGTCCATCCGTGATCGTCGGCTGATCCTGCTGGGTGCGCTCGCCGCCGGTGGGCAGATCGACGTGGCCGAGATACAGGCCGGGGCAGCCCTGACCAACGAGGAACTGACTCCCGAGCAACTCGAGGAGATCGCGTTGTTCCTCTGCTACTACGTGGGCTGGCCGTTGGGCACCAAGATGAACTTCATGTTCGGCACTGTGATCGCCAATCATCGCAAGAACCAGAAGTAGCCCATGTCCGTCTCGGGCCGTGGACCTCGCCCGAGCCAGTCAGGAGCATCATGGAGTTCACCTACGAAGACCTGACGGCCGACGAGTACCACCACCGGGTTGCGGTGTACCAACCGCTCACCGCAGCCCTCCGCGAACTCGTCGACGCCGTCATCCGGACCGAGGTCGACGACGCGACCGTGCACTCGGCGACGGAAACGATCTCGGAGGTCACCGCAGCCTTGCGGGCACAGCAGATCCCCGGGGCCTACGGTGTCCGGCACACCGCCGAGGGTCGCGGAATGGCCTGGGGCAACGCGGTGATCGGCCTCCGCAACGCGATCGCGCCACCGCTGACGGTGGTCCGGGGCAGTGTCACCGATCCAGTGGTCGCCCACGCCGACGTGGAACTCGGCGCCGCATACGAGGGTCCGCCCGGTCACGTCCACGGTGGTGTGGTTTCTCTGCTGTTCGACCAGGTTCTCGGTGAGGCGGCGAGTATGACCGGCCTACCGAGCTACACCGGGACGCTCACCATCCGATATCTGCGGCCCACCCCGTTGGGGCCGCTGCGGATCGAAGCATTCACTCCAGAACGGGATGGCCGAAAGACGTTGGCCCGCGCGGCGATGCTGGTCGACGGGGCTGTCACAGCGGAGGCCGAAGGCCTCTTCATCTCACCGCGCGGGATGACTCCGCTGCACCCGTTTGCCGGCGAGTCCCGATGATGCGGCCGGCGTTCTCCCGCGGGTCACCGTCGCATGGCCCGCGCATCGACCGCTACGGTGCGCCCGGCGCCACGAAGGGCAGGCCGCGCGGCGCCCCGTCCCGCGCCAGATCCACCAGCGCGTCGACGTCGAGACACGTCTCCACGAGATCGCCGAGCACGTCGAGTCGCCGTTCTCGCGCGGCCCCGAAAGAGACGTCAGAAGCATTGAGCGACAGAGACTGCCGAAGAAACTCGTGCCGCAACTCGTCGCCCTCGAGCGAACCGTGCCACATGGTGCCGAAGACGCGGCCCGCACGTGCGCCGGCGAGGAACTCTTCGGCGCCTTCACCTCGGGTGATCCGCCCGTGATGGATTTCGTAGCCCGAGGCCGGCACGTCGCGCCACCGCCCCTCCGACAGCCGCAGTACCTTCGACGACCCGAAGGTGGTCTCGACGTCGAGCAGTCCCAGACCGTCGACCTCGGCCGGCGCACCTTCGATACCTTCGGGGTCGCAGACCGTGCGGCCGAGCATCTGAAAGCCACCGCAGATACCCAGCACCGGTCTGCCCGCCTGTGCGTGGTCGATGATCGATCGGTCGAGGCCGCGCTCGCGCAGCCAGGCCAGGTCGGCGATGGTCGATCGCGTGCCCGGCAACACCACCAGGTCGGCGTCGGCCAGCGATCGGGGATCCGAGGCGAACACGACGTCGAGGTCGGGTTCGATACCGAGCGCGTCTACGTCGGTGAAGTTGCTGATGCGGGGCAGCCGGATCACCACCACCCGTGCGCGCCGCCCGGTCGTCGTCCGTCGTCCTTGCAGGTCGAGGGCATCCTCGGAGTCCAACCAGATGTCCGGGTGCCAGGGCAGCGTGCCGAACACCCGGCGGCCGGTGACCCGTTCGAGATCGCGCAGGCCCCCAGCGAGCAGATCGAGGTCACCGCGGAACTTGTTCACGACGAACCCCGCAACCAATGCCTGATCCTCCGGCGACAGCAGGGCCACCGTACCGAGGAACGCCGCGAACACCCCACCGCGATCGATATCACCGACGACGACCGTCGGCAGATCGGCATGCCGGGCCAATCCCATGTTGACGTAGTCACCCGCCCGCAGGTTGATCTCGGCGGGGCTGCCCGCGCCCTCGGCGACCACCACGTCGAATCGAGTCGCGAGATCGTCGAAGGCGGCGTGTGCCGCCCGCCCGAGCTCGCGCCGTCCCTCCAGCCAGTCCGAGGAGTCGATCGCACCCCACGGCCGTCCCATCAACATGACGTGGCTGCGGCGATCGCTCCCCGGTTTCAGCAGGACCGGATTCATCGCCGCCTCCGGGGTGGCCTGCGCCGCCATGGCCTGCACCCACTGGGCCCGCCCGATCTCCACACCGTCACCGTCTGGACCGACGCACACCATCGAGTTGTTCGACATGTTCTGCGCCTTGTACGGCGCGACCCGCATGCCACGGCGCGCCAACGCCCGGCACAAACCGGTGGTCACCACGCTCTTACCGGCGTCGCTGGTGGTGCCCGCGATCAAGATGCCCGCCATCGAGAACTCCTCACCCACGAACCGGTCGCAGATCAGTAAACTCGACAATCAGCGTGAAGCACAAACGCTTTCATGTGACCGTCGGCAGAAGGGAAGCCCACGTGTCCGCAGGGACCCCACCAGCACGCGACGTCATCGAACCGATCGAGTTCACCGAACTGTCCGGCGGCAACGGCTGTTCGATCGTGAGCGCCACCCCGGGACCCGACCTCGTCGAACACGGCTACCGTGAGGGTGAGTACGCGGTCCGCGGTGTGGCGCGCGGATACGCGCCGTCGGGCGCCGACGGCGTGACGTTGCTCGATTCCGCCGCGTTCACCACGCGCGCCCTGCTCCGACGACCCGTCGCGGACACCGGTTTCAACGGCACCGTCGTGGTGGAGTGGCTCAATGTCAGCAGCGGCTCCGATGCCGCACCCGAATACACCTATCTCGCCGAGGAACTCCTCCGGAACGGCTACGCCTGGCTGGGCGTGTCGGCCCAATACACCGGAATCGCCGGCGGACACGGTTCGGTGGGAATGGCGATCGATGGCGGTCCCCGCAGTCTTGCCGCCAAGGACCCGGAACGCTATGGCGCACTGCGTCACCCCGGCGATGCCTATTGTTTCGACATCTTCGGTGCCGTCTGCGCCGCACTGCGCGCACCCTCCGACGACGGTCACCCGCTGAGCGGGTTGTCGGTGCGACGCGTGCTCGCCGCAGGCGAGTCGCAGTCGGCGATGGCGCTGACCACCTACGCCAACCGGTTCGCCGAGCGCCATGCGGTCCTCGACGGCATCCTCATCCACAGCCGCGCCGCAGCCGAGATGCCGTTCGGCGAGCCCGGATGCGGCGTCGACATCGACCAGGTCTTCCGCGGCGCACCCACCAGGATCGCCGAATCGGTGCCCATCCCGGTGTTCATGGTGCAGACCGAGACCGACGTGTTGACCAACTTCATGTCGGTGCGGTCACGTCAGCCCGACACCGACCGCATCCGGATCTGGGAGCTGGCCGGGACCTCGCACGCCGACCTGCACCAGATCGGCCCGTACGAATCCATGCTGGGCTGCCCGACACCGGTCAACCGAGGCCAACAGCGTTTCGTCCTGCGCGCAGCCCTGCACCACCTCAACGCCTGGGCCGCCGGTGGCCCCCCGCCGCCGATCGCGGCACCGCTGGCCGTCGAGAGCCTCGACACGAGACCACGATTCGTTCTCGACGAAATCGGCAACGTTGTCGGCGGGGTGCGTTCACCCAGCGTCGACGCGGCGACCCAGGTACTGCGCGGCATCGTCACCGGTGACGTCGTCCGCATCTGCATGCTCTTCGGTTCCACGACTCCGGCCGATCCCGGCCTGCTGGCGCGACGGTATCGCGACGCCGATGACTATCTGGCCCGGTACCGCTCGGCGACCGAGCAGATGATCGACAGTGGATTCGCCCTCGCCGCTGATCGCGACGAGATCCTCGCCGACGCGCGGCCGGATCTGGTGCCCAGCCGATCGGCCGTCGGCTGACCCGATGACCCCGTTCCATCCACGAGGACGTGTTCTTCGTTGACGTAGTCGCAGAGACGGGCCGACGGTAACGTCGATCGAGTGGACAACGACGTGTACCAGAACTCCGGATCAGCTCCGTTCGGAGCGGAGGAAGCCGACGCGGTGCGGCAGATGTGGAAGTCCCTGCATCTGCCCGGGCTGATCGACATCCACACCCACTTCATGCCCAAGCCGGTGATGGACAAGGTCTGGGCGTACTTCGATTCGGCCGGACCACTGATCGGACGGGAGTGGCCCATCACCTACCGGGCCGACGAGGACATCCGGGTCGCGGGCCTGCAGGGTTTCGGATTGCGCGGTTACTCGTCGCTGGTGTATCCGCACAAGCCGGACATGGCCGAGTGGCTTAACGGCTGGGCATCGGACTTCGCGGCGCATCACCCGGACTGCCTGCACACGGCCACCTTCTACCCGGAAGAGTCCGCACCCTCCTACATCTCGCACGCGATCCAGCGCGGCACGCAGGTGTTCAAATGCCACATCCAGGTCGGAGACTTCTCGCCGATGGACTCGCTGCTCGACGGGGTGTGGTCGCAGATCGCCGACAGCCAGGTGCCGGTGATCATCCACTGCGGGTCCGGGCCGGCGCCGGGCACTCACACCGGGCCCGAACCGATCGCCGCGCTGCTGCGCCGATTTCCGTCGCTACCGCTGATCATCGCGCACATGGGCACCCCCGAGTACGTCGAGTTCCTCGACCTCGCCGAGCGCTACCCGAACGTCCGCTTCGACACCACGATGTCGTTCACAGACTTTGCCGAGGAAAGTGCACCGTTTCCGGTCGACGCATTGCCCCGTCTGCTCGACGTCGGCGATCGCATCATGTTCGGCAGCGACTACCCCAACATCCCCTACCCCTACACGCATGCGCTCGAAGCGGTCGTGCGTCTCGATCTCGGCGACGACTGGGTTCGCGGCGTGTTCTACGAGAACGCCGCGCAGCTGTTCGGGATCGGCACTCCGTGAGGCGTGCGCTCAGAGCACCTGAGACAGGAAGTTGCGCAGCCGCTCCGACGACGCGTCGGTGAACAGCTGCTCGGGCGGCCCGGTTTCCACCACCGCGCCGTGGTCCATGAACAACACGTGATCGGAGACGTTGCGCGCGTAGCCCATCTCGTGGGTGACCACCACCATCGTCATCCCCTCCGCCGAGAGGTCCGCCATCAGCGCAAGGACCCCTTTGACGAGTTCGGGGTCCAGCGCGGAGGTGGCCTCGTCGAAGAACATCACCTGCGGTGACATCGCCAGCGCACGGGCGATCGCCACCCGCTGCTGCTGGCCGCCCGACAGATTGCCCGGCCGCACATCGGCTTTCGCGCGCAGACCGACGACGTCGAGTTGCCGCAACGCAACCTCGTGCGCCTCGTCTTTGCTCAACCCACGCAGCTTGCGCGGACCCAACGCGATGTTCTGCGCCACCGTCTTGTGCGGGAACAGATTGAAGTGCTGGAACACCATGCCGATGCGACGGCGCAGTTCATCGGGATTGTCGCGCAGCACCGAACGGCCGTCGAGCGCGATGTCACCCTTGTCGGGTTCGTGCAGCCGGTTGAGCACCCGCAGCAACGTCGACTTCCCTGACCCGGACGGACCGATGACAGTGGTGGTGGTGCCGGCGTCGACGGCGATGTCGACACCGCGCAGCACATGGTTCTTGCCGAACGACAGATGCAGATCGGTACCGGTCAGCGACACCGCATCGCGGGTGGTGGTCTCAGACACTGCTCAGCCTCTCTCGACGGCAGTCGGGGGTACCGGATCCTCATCTACCTCGACGGATCGGCCCGTCCGTAGCCGGGCGTCGATGTAATTGACCAAATGGGTCAGCGGAATGGTGAGCACCAGGTACACGATGCCCGCAGCCACCAGCGGCGACAGATTGCCGGTCTGGGCGTTGAGGTCACGTCCCACCGCGAACAGTTCGCGTTGACTGGCCAGCAACCCGAGGAAATAGACCAGCGAACTGTCCTTGATCAGGGCGATGAATTGGTTCATCAAGGCCGGAAGGACGCGGCGCACACCCTGGGGCACCACGACGAGCCGCATCGACTGCCGGTAACTGAAGCCGATGGCGCGTGACGCCTCCATCTGCCCGTCGTCGACGCTCTGGATGCCGGAGCGGAAGATCTCGCCGATGTAGGCCGCAGAGAGCAAGGCGAGCGCGACCGCGCCGAGCCAGTACGGATTGTTGCCGGTGATGCCACGCACCACCGGGCCCACTCCGAGCCCGACGATGAGGATCACCACCACCGCGGGCAGGCCGCGGAAGATGTCGGTGTAAATCCGGGCCGGCCAGCGCAGCCAGCGGGACCGGGAGATGCCCGCGACCGCCAGCAGCATGCCGAGGATGGTGCCCAGCACCCCGGAAACCAGCGACAGGATCAGCGTGTTGACCAGGCCGGTCTTGATCAGGTCGGGGAACGACTCCTTGTACAGCCCCCAGTCGAAGAATGTCGCGCCGAGTTGTTCCAGGGTGCTCTTCGGTGCGGTGTCGCCGGCAGCGGTGTCGTCGGCATTCTCGCGGGCGATCGCGGCGAAGTCAGGCAGTTCGGGTTCCGGCGCAGCCTTACTGCCCGGTTTCCAGCCGTCGGGTAGCTCGCGCGGAACCCAGTCGGCGTACAGGTCCGCATAGGTGCCGTCGGCGATCACCGCGTCCAGACCGGAGTTGAGGGCCTCGGTCAGATTGGGTTTGTTCTTGCCGATCGCCCAGGCGATGAAGTTGTTGACGCTGAATGTGTTCTCCACGATCGACGCGTTGTCGCCGGGCTGCACCGACCCCTCGGCCTGCTGCGACGGCGCCACCCAGGCATCGATCTGCCCGGCCTTCAGGTTCGCGTAGGCGGTGGCGTAGTCGGGGAACTTGACCGGGTCGAGCCCGAGCGTGTTGACGACGTAGTCGTCCTGCACGGTGCCCTGCACGACGCCGATCCGCACGGAATCGTTCAGGTCGCCGAAGCCTTGGACCGCACCGCCGTCCGGCGCGACGAGCGAGAAGTAGCCGAAGTCGTAGCCGTTGGTGAAATCGACGGTTCGGCGACGCTCATCGGTCGTGGTGATCGACGACGAGCCGACATCGAAGCGGTTGGTGGCAACCTGCGACAGCAGCCCGGCGAACTCGGTCCCGGCGAACTGGATCTGCAGGCCGAGCTTGGCGGCCACCGCTTTGAGAAGCTCGTTGTCGAAGCCGGTGAACACGCCCTGGCCGTTGACACAGATGCTCGGACCGGCGTCGGACAGGGTGCCCACTGACAGCGTGCCGGGCGTGAGTAGCTCGAGCTGACTCACGTCGATCTGGTCGATCGGCGTGGTGGTGGCTGTGGTGAAGCGGTCTTCGCCGCCCTGCTCGGCGGCCGCAAGGTTGAGCGGAGCCGCCGACGCCGACTCGACGCCGGGCGGCGCGCAGTTGTCGGTGGGAGCGGCAGCTGCCCGCGGCATTCCGATCAGGCCCGTCGTCGCGAGCACTGCGGCGACGATCAGCACCACCGTGACGCGTAGGGGCCGGGAGAGGGGTGTCACCTCTGCACAGTAGCGAGCACGGTCACGCGACCACTCATGCCCGACTCATCGCGCGCGAAAGTCGGCCTACGCCGAGGAGCGCCCCGCCATCCGAGCCCGGACCTCCGGCCGTCGCAACGGCGGCACCGTCTTGGGCGGTTGTCGCCGCTCGGGGAGCGCGTCGAGGAGTTCGTGCGTGGTCTCGGTGACCTTGCGCACAGCCTCCTCGAATGCCTCGGCGTTGTTCGCCGACGGGTGCCGGATGCCGCTCACCTTGCGGATGTACTGCCGGGCGGCGGCTTCGATCTCTTCGTCGGTCGCCGCGGGCTCCAGACCACGCAGTTCGGTGATGTTGCGGCACATGGAGGGCTCCCCCTGTTGGCGGGTCACTCGGCGACCTTGACGACCGCCTTCCCCAGGATCCGCCCCTGCGCCAGATCGGTCAATGCCTTGGGCAGTTCGTCGAGGGAGTAGGTCACGTTGACCTGCGGACTCATCCCGGCATCGATCATTTCGGTGAGCTCGTCGTGCAGCAGCGCCGGCAGATCGGGGTGGGTGCGCACATATTCGCCCCAGGCCGCGCCGACCACCGAGATGTTGCGGAACAGCACCCGGTTGAGCTTGACCGTCGGGATACCGCCGGCCGCGAAACCGATCACCACATAGCGGCCGTCCGGCGCGACCTGGCGCAGCGCCTCGTCGAACACCTCACCGCCGGAGGGGTCGAGCATCACGTCGACACCCTCGGGTGCGATCTCCTTCAGCTTGGTTCCCCAACCGTCCTCGAGCTGCACGATCTCGTCGGCCCCGGCGCTGCGCAGCAGTTCGTCGGCTCCCTTGCGGTGCACGATCGCGATGACCTTGGCGCCCATCGCTTTCGCCACCATGATCGAGGCCGTGCCGACACCACCCGCGGCGCCCAGCACCCCGACGATCTCGCCCGGCGCGGTTTGGGCGCGCACCTTGAGGGCGAACAGCGCGGTCTGGTAGTTGATGCCCATCGCGGCACCCTGATCGAAGGTGATGCCCTCGGGCATCGGCAACAGTTGCCCGGGCGACGCGGCGACCTGCTCGGCGAACCCGCCCACGATCGAGGCGACGAGCACCTTGTCGCCGGCCTTCACCGAAGACCCCTCGGGGGCCTCGCGGACCACGCCAGCCACCTCGGTGCCGGGCGTGAACGGCGTGGGCACCCGCAGCTGATACTTGCCCTGACTCATCAGTAGGTCGGGGAAGCACACACCGCACGACTTGATATCGACCAGGACCTGCCCGTCGGCGGGTTTGGGGTCGTCGACGTCGGTCAGTTCGAGTCCTTCGGGACCGTTCTCTGCGGTCAGCACCTGTGCTTTCATAGGGCTCACCCTACTGTGCGCCGGGGGTCGACCGGATAGGATCTGCCTCATGACCGGATCGTCGACGCGGATGTCCGCAGCACCTTCTCCCGAACGTCTCGAGGTGGCCGAGCAGGCCCCCGGTTTCATGCCGCTCGACGAGGCGCAGACCCTGTTCGAGATCGCCGGAGAGTATCTGTCACAGCCGAATTCGACCCGGATCGGGGTGGAGATCGGTACCTACTGCGGTAAGTCGACGGTATTCCTGGGTGCGGCGGCCGAGTCGGCGGGGGCAACGATCGTGACCGTCGACCACCATCGCGGTTCCGAGGAACACCAGCCTGGCTGGGAATACCACGACACCTCGCTGGTGGACCCGCACACCGGCACCCTGGACACCTCGGCACGATTCCGACGCACCATGTACGACGCCGGGCTCGAGGGCACGGTCATCGGCATGCTCGCCGGATCGGCGACAGCAGCGAAGGTGTGGGGTAAACCCGCCGACTTCGTGTTCATCGACGGCGGCCACAGCATGGCTGCCGCGCAGAACGACCTCGACGGCTGGGCCCCGTGGGTCCGCATCGGTGGCGCCTTACTCATCCACGACGTGTTCCCGAATCCCGCGGACGGTGGCCGCCCGCCGTTCGAGATCTACCAGCAGGCGCTGGCCACCGGTCAATTCACCGAGGTCCGCGCCGAGGGCTCGCTGCGCGTGCTGCGTCGCGACGCCGGCACCCCCGGCGAGCCCCTCCCCCACCCCTAGCCACGCACGGCCGGTTCCTCCCCCGGGTATCACCAGACTCTCCACGAGTTCAGAGGGGGTCTGGCGATACCCGGGGGAAGAACCGTCACTGGACAATGCCGGCCGCCCGAAGCGCAGCGATCACCCTGGGATGGAGCACCTTTGGCCGTCGCGCGTCGGACCATGTCCAACGAACGACCTGTGGCCCTGTGGCTCGAATCGCGTCCTCACGCAGCTTCTCGTCGTAGATGACATCCTCGGGCAAGCGGTCGTCAGCGAACGGCTTCGTACGGTGATACTTGAAACGCCCGTCGAACTCGCCGACCACTCGGAGCCGCCCGCTGCGATCACGCCAGCCGAAGTCACCGCGTACCGTCTGTCGGCGCCCCCCGAGCTCGACCTCGATCTCAACTTGCAACTCAGGAACGGGGATCAAGGGACAGTCGGCCAACCCGACACGACTCACGGTTTCACCAACACTCTCCGACAGGCCGTTGGCCAACACCAACGCCGACCGCAGCATCGCAATGCCGCGTCGGCGGGACAGGAGCTTGAGCTGCGTGTCGAGTTCGGCTGTCGTCACACCGAGGTGAAGCCCCGAGTCGAGGACGCAGACTGCCTGCACGAGGGTGCCCATCCGCGCAACGTCGCACACCGATCGAGCCAGCGATGTCACCTGGGTGTCGTCGACGACGACGATGTCGGATTCGCGTAACGCCGCTTGATGGATGATGCCGCGTTTGATGTGCTTTCCCGTTGTGGTGGAGGTGAAGTGGACCAGCGAGAAGTCCGGGTTCAACATCGGGATGCGATGCATGGCTGCCGCCGAGAAGTGGCTGGCCGTGCGATTGGGGCCACCGTTGAGCGACGCCGCAATCACCGTGGCGCGGTATCTTTCCAACTTGGCCGCGTATGACAGCGTCGATTCGTCTCCGGCAACGGGTAGATAAGCTCCGTGCCAGACCCGCTGCGAACTTCCGGCATGCACCTCTCGGTTCAGCTCGCTGTCGGTCCGGCCGGCACGGATCGCGTCTGCGCGGAAGACGAGATCGCGGGGACCGATGTTGTTCTTGTCCATGGCCCGTGATCATGCCCGCTTCCGAGCACAACGCGATTCATCCATCCACAGGCCCACTCCCCATGGTTCGTCCCCCGGGAATCGCCATCTCCCCCTCAAACGCACGGAGAACCTGCGGATACCCGGGGGACGAACACCCAAGGCAGTCAGGACGATAGGGCGCGGATCTTGCCGAGGACGTCCGGGTAGCGTTGCAAGTGGGCGCCGCCGTTGAGGTCGAAGGCGGAGCCGGTGATCCACGCAGCCTTCTCGGAGGCGAGGTACGCGGCCATGTCGGCCACCTCTTCGGGACGGCCGCTGCGACCGAGCGGGGTGTTCTCGAGGTACTCGTCGACGAGGCCCGGCACCAGCGCGAGACCTTCGGTGAGGGGCGTGTCGACGAGGCCAGGAGAGATGGCGTTGACCCTGATCTTGCGCGGCGCCAGTTCGAGGGCCGCGACCTCGACCAACATGGTGACCCCGGCCTTCGCCGCACAGTAGGCGCCCATCCCGGCCCCGGGTTGGCGACCGTTGAGCGAGGAGATCACCGTGATGCTGCCGCCGTCGACCATCCGCTGCCCGGCGTGCTTGAGCACCAGGAACGACCCGGTGAGACATACGTCGATGCTGGTCTGCCACTGGTCGAGTCCCAGTTCGGTGAGCGCTCCGGGAACGGTGAGACCGGCGCAGCTGACCACCGCCTCGAGTTCGTCGACTGACGCGAATCCTGCGGCAACCGACGACTCGTCGGTGACATCCAGGGTGACCGCACGGCCGCCGATCTCCTCTGCCGCGGCGAGGGCGGCGTCGCTGTTCACATCGGCGACCACCACCGAGAACCCCTCGGCAGCAAGCACCCTCGCCGTGGCCAGCCCGATGCCCGATGCGCCGCCGACGACGACCGCGGTGGGTGTCATCGTGGCACCCCCTCAGCGGCATCGGCCCGATCGCCGGCGAGGTGGCGGGTCAGGAAGGCTATCTGATGGGCGACCGCGGGTTCGAACCAGTCATTGCCTTCGAAGACGTCGAAATGGTCGCAGGGGTAATGCCGAACCTCGGCGCGCGCCTTGAACCCGGCCTTGGCCGCAGCATGTGGTGGCGCACCCTGGTCGAAGTCCGCGATCTGCATGAGCACTGGCGCCGTGACGTTCTCGGCGGCCTTGTCGGCGCGGAAGCTGCCCAGTTCCAAGCCAACCGAGGCGTCGACCTCGTTGCGCCATGACGGCCCCGCGATGGCGAGGTAGCTGTCGTAGAAGCCGGGCGAGGTCAGTGCGGCCTTCTCCCCCGGCCGGCCGACGACCGGCATCATCGTCGGCGCACGGCCGGTCTTGACGGCCAACGTACTGCCGATGCCGACCGCGGTGGAACGCAGCATGGCGGCGGCGCCAACCTGCGGGTAGTGGTGGATTCCGGCAGCGAGCCCGTTGACGAGCGGCACCATGCTGATCACCGCCGCGATGTCGGTGCGGCCGCCGCCGACGATGAGCGCATGACCGCCCGATTGCGATATCCCCCAGAGAATCACCCGCGTGGGATCGACTCCCGGTTGACGCTTCGCGGCGACGATGGCCGCACGGTAGTCATCGGCCTGACCGGTCATCGAGATCCGCTGGCGCGGTGCTCCGTCGGATAGGCCGAAGCCGCGATAGTCGAAGGCGAACACCGCCAGACCCGCGTCGGCGAGCCGACGCGCGTACGGTTCGAGGCCGGAATCCTTGGTGCCGGCAAAGCCATGCGCCATCACCACGACGGGACGTCCGGAGGGCGCATCGAAGGCCGAATCCGTTGCGCCGGCGAAGAACCAGGCGTCACACGCGGTGCCGCGCGAATCGAAGGTCACGGTCTGTCGGTTGATTGTCATTCCTGCGCTCCCGCCGCCACCGCGGTCCGCTGCTGCGCGCGCTCGCCTACCCGCGACCATGGCGGGCTCCCCTGCGCTGCTGCACGTTTCATCCCGGACGGAATCTCCTTGGTGCGAATGTCGTGTTCGTAGAGATAGTGGTCGAGTTGTTGAGTGTGTCGCGGGCGGTCCAGCATGTGTCCGGTGAAGAACTGCATGTCCTCGGCAATGACCCGTCGCATGTCGTCGACACCCGGTAGCCGATAACGGCCGACCGCGTAGGCACCGATGAGCCGCGATTGGCATTCCACGAACGGGAACAGGGTCGGCGTCGCCTGCGCGAACCCGGCGAAGACGAGATCGTCGATGCCTGGGTAGAACATCCGCTTGTAGAGGTCGATGCGATTGTCGGGCGCACTGATGAAGTCCGGATCGAAGAACGGAAAGGTGATGTTGTACCCGGTTGCGTAGATGATGATGTCGAAGTCATCGGATGTGCCGTCCTCGAAGTGCACGGTCGAACCGTCGAGTCGGGAGATGTTCGGTTTCGGGATCACATCACCGGATCCGAGGCGTAGCGGCAGTTCCACCGACTGCGTCGGATGTGCCTCGAAGAACTTGTGATTCGGCGTCGGCAGGCCGTAGTCCTCAGGTCGACCAGCGGTCATCGGCTGCATCACCTGCATGAACTTGCGCTGCCACGACCACGGGATGTACGGCGAGGTGTGGTAGTACTTGTCGGCCGGTTGCCCGGCGAAGTATTTCGGCACGATCCACGCGCCCGAACGAGTGGACAGCGTGAGCGTGTTGTCGAGCGCCTTCGACGACAACTCGACCGCGATGTCGGCGGCGCTGTTCCCAAGCCCCACCACCAGGATTCGTTTGCCGGTGAAGTCGTGTGGGGTCTTCGGATCGATGTAGTGGTGGGCATGCATCTCGAGGCCGTCGAAGGTGCCCGGGAAGTCGGGCAGGCGCGGGTCCCAGTGATGGCCGTTCGCCACGATCAGCAGGTCGAAGTAGCGGGTCTCACCGCACTCGGTGGACAGTTCCCAGCCGCCCTCATCGAGCCTGCGGGCGTGGGTGACACCGTTGCGGAACTCGATGTTGTCCAGCAATCCGAAGACCTCGGCGTAGGAGTCCAGATACGCCTTGATCTGGGTGTGGTGTGGGAAGTCGGGGTACTCCTTGGGCATCGGGAAGTCACGGAAGCTCAGCTGATGCTTGGAGGTGTCGATGTGCAGGGAACGATAGGCGCTGCTGTGCCCGTTCGGATTGCCGAAAGCCCAATTTCCCCCGATCCGATCCGAGGATTCGAAACAGGTGTACGGCACGCCGTAGTCCGCCAGCATCTTGCCGGCGGTGAGGCCGCTGATGCCAGCCCCGATGATCGCGGTTCGCGGTAGGTACGTGGTCATGTTTCCTCATCGAACGGCCCACAACGACAGGCAGTAGACAGATTGCATATTCTGTCTACCGCATCCGGGCTGGCGAAGTGGACAGAATCCGGGATTTGTCTACGATTTGCTAGGGTTCGGTTGTGAGCGAGGCATCGACCGACAGCCGTCCGACCAGCACGGTGAGCGGCCGACTCCTGGACGCGACGGAGAAGCTGCTCGCCGACAAAGGAATTCGCGCCACCACGATGCAGCAGGTGGCCGAGACCGCGGGAGTTTCGCGCGCGTGGCTCTATCGCCACTTTCCGGACAAATCCACGCTGATCGGCGCCGCGATCGTGCGATTGAACGAATCGTTCTGGTCCGGTGCCGTCGGCGAACTCGATCGAATCGAGGGTTTCGACCGGCAAGTGGCAGCCGGGGTGCGGATCGGACGTGGCGCCTACGACGACCCGGGCACCTTGCTGATGCGCCTGCGGACCGAGGAGCCCGACGACTTCGCGGCGTGTGCCGGCGCGGGTGTCACCGGCCTGGTACCCGATCTGTCGGCGTTCTGGCGCCCGTACGTCGAAGCGGCCACCGACCGTGGCGAGATCCACCCCGCCCACGACCTCGCCGAGGTCTCCGAATGGGTTGCGCGCGTGCTGATCAGTCTCGGGACGGTGCCGTCGGAGACCATCGACCCCGACGATCCGGACGCGGTGCTGCGGCATGTGCGGAGATACCTCATGCCCGGTTTGCGGGCTGATCCGCGGGACGTGGCGGGTGGTCTCGATACGCCGCTCGGCTAGCGCCTCGCGACTACTCGACCAGCAGTACAGAGCGCGACCCGACCAGCAGAACAGAGCGCGACCCAACCAGCAGTACAAAGCGCGACCCAACCAGCAGTACAAAGCGCGACCCAACCAGCAGTACAGAGCGCGACCCGACCAGTGGTTGGGACGCAACCCCAGGCAGGGCTTGGGGGTCCGGATCAGACGCCGACGGACGTGAGCCCGAGCTTGCCGGCCAGTTTCGCGAGGTACCCACTCGCCCGCTCAACGCTGTCGTCGGGCAGTCCGTAGAGCACCTGGGTCACGCCGATCTCACGCCACTTCTCGAGCTTCTCAGCGACCGGCTTGAAGTCGAGGACCACGATCTGCGGATCGCCGGCCCGCCCCGCATCGGACCAGATCTGCTTGAGCAGGGTCACGGAGCCCTCGATGTCGTCCTCACCCGGAGTGGTGATCCATCCGTCGGCGCTGCGCGTGATCCACTTGAAGTTCTTTTCGTTGCCGGCCGCACCGACCAGGGTCGGGATGTGCTGTTGGGGTTTCGGCCACGCCCAGCTGGTACCGAAATCGACGAACTCGCCGTGGTATTCGGCTTCCTCGTCGGTCCACAGCGCGCGCATCGCCTCGAGATACTCGCGCAGCATCGTCCGGCGACGCTTCGGTGGCACGTTGTGATCGGCGAGTTCGTCGAGGTTCCAGCCGAATCCGACGCCCAAGGTGAGGCGTCCACCCGAGATGTGGTCCAGCGTCGCAAGCGTCTTGGCGAGCGTGATCGGATCGGACTGGACCGGCAACGCAACCGCAGTGGCCAGCCGAATCCGTTCGGTCACCGCGGCCGCAGCGGCCAGCGAGGTCCAGGGGTCCAGGGTGCGCATGTAGCGATCGTCGGGCAGTGTCTCGTCGCCGGTCTGCGGGTGGGCCGCATCGCGCCGCGTCGGGATGTGTCCATGCTCGGGCACGAAGTACGACGCGAAGCCGGCCTCCTCGATCAACGGGGCCAGCACCTGGGGCTTCAGCCCACGGTCGCTGGTGAACTGCACGATTCCGAATTCCATGGACCCTCCCGCGCGACGTCGCGATCGCGGCCGCCCACACCTTGGACGGCTGACTGGACACCAGTCTAGGTGACTTCCTGCCCGAGGACCAGGGTTTGCCGGACGTCGCGGAAGATTCCTTCGCCGGCGCTTGTCCGGCTGATCGCGTCGGCCGCCAGCACCACGGCCGCCGACGTCCAGCAACTCTTCTCGACCGGCCAGCGCTTCCCGTCGGAGAACACCAGTCCCGTCCAATAGGAGCCGTCGGGGTCGCGCAGATGCTGGATGGATTCGACCAGTGTGATGGCGTCTGCGGTGTCCCCGAGCGCGTCGAGCGCCAGCGCCAGCTCACACGTCTCCGCCCCGGTGACCCACGGCCGGTGGTCCACGCACCGGATACCCAATCCCCCCACCACGAATTCGTCCCAGCGGCGGGCGATGTGCTCCTGACCCGCACGTCCGCGCACAGCACCACCGAGGATCGGGTAGTACCAGTCCATCGAATGATCTGACGGCGGCTCGAAGTTCTCCGGGCGCTCACGGATGACGTTGCCGAGCGCGGCATGTGCGGTCGCCCACGATGATTCCGGCTGCCCCATCTCGTCGGCGATCCGCAAGGCACAGTCGATGGCCTGGAAGATACTGGCATTACCGGTGATCTGGGCCTGGTCGAACATCGCGCCGGTGCGATGATCGCCACCCCAGCGGAACGCGCCGTCGGGACGTTGGAACTTCATCACCAGATCCATCGCCGACCACACCGTCGGCCACATCTCGTCGAGAAACGCGGTGTCACCGGTGATCAGATAGTGATGCCACACCCCGACCGCGATGTAGGCACAGAAGTTGCTGTCGATGTTCGGGTCCTGCACGCGACCCTCGATCATCCGGATCGGCCACGACCCGTCCTCGCGCTGATGCCGCTGCGACCACGCATAGGCCGCTTCGGCCTCGGCGATCCGACCGGTCACCGACAGTGCCATCGCCGACTCCACATGGTCCCACGGGTCGGTCTGACCACCCGGAAACCACGGCAGCGCCCCGGAATCCTCCTGCATCGCCGCGATCGCGGCACCCGTGGCGTCGACCTGCTCGGCGGTCAGCACCCCCGCGATCGCCGGTTGCGGTGTCACCTGCCCGCGGCGTCGTCGCCGGCGTTGCCCGGCTTGCGCAGGTACAACGCGACCGACTTGCCGATGAACGGGTTGAGCACCTGCTCACCGACTCGGGTCAGCCACGGCTTGCTCATCATGTCCCACACCAGCAGCTGGTGATAACCCTTGACCAGGAAGTTGTCGTTGTTCTCTACGCCCACAGCGCATTTGATCCACCAGTACGGCGCGTGCAGAGCATGTGCGTGATCGGTACCGGTGACCTCGAGGCCGGCTTGAGTCAACTTGCCGGCGAGTTCGGACGCCTTGTAGATGCGCACATGGCCACCCTCGACCTCGTGGTACTCGTCCGACAGCGCCCAGCAGACCTTCTCGGGCCAGTACCTCGGCACCGTCACTGCGCCGACGCCGCCGGGCTTGAGGATGCGCACCATCTCGGCGATCGCGGCCTCGTCACTCGGGATGTGCTCGAGGATCTCCGACATGAGGACCACGTCAAAGCTGTTGTCGGCGTATGGAAGCCGCAGCGCGTCACCGACCTCGGCGCGCGCCTTGGCATCGCTGGGCACATGGCCTTCGGCCATCATCGCGTCGAACATCTCGGCGACGTCGGCCATGTCCTGCTCGGACTGGTCGAAGGCGATGACGTCCGCGCCACGGCGGAACATCTCGAAGGAGTGCCGGCCCTGTCCCGCCCCGATGTCGATCGCCTTGGTCTGCGGACCCACCCCCAGGCGGTCGAAATCCACTGTCAGCACGCGTTCTTCTCCTTTGTGTCGATCCGGTGTCGCGCGAACGGCCTTCGGCGCGCCAGGTCACCGCGCAGTGGTGAGTCCCGAGCCGCTCTGTTCGGCGCCGACCCGCTGCAGCACTGTCTCATAGTGTGCCGCGGTTTTCGCGGCGACCGCCGCCCAGCTGTAGCGTTCCTCCACCCGGCGGCGGCCCCCCTCACCGAGTCGACTGCGCAGCTCCGCGTCGTCGAGCAGCCGTTCGATCGCCTGCGCCAGCGCACCCGAGTCGCGCGGCGGCACCAGCATCGCGGCCTCCTCGCCGGTCCCGACGACCTCGGGAATCGCGCCGGCCCGGGTGGCGACGAGCGGCGTGGCACAGCTCATCGCCTCCACTGCGGGCAGCGAAAACCCCTCGTACAGCGATGGCACACAGGCGACCTCGGCGGAGGCGAGTAGATCTGCCATCTCCTCGTCCTCGAGACCGGAGACCACCCGCACCTTGTCCCGGATGGCGAGATCGTCGATCATCTTGGCCGACGGGCCGTTCGGGTCCAGCTTGGACACCAACACGAGTTCGACGGCGCGCTCGGCGCTGAGTTTGGCGACCGCCTCCAGCAGATACGAGACACCCTTCAACGGTGCGTCAGCACTTGCGACGCAGGCGATCCGACCGGGCACGCGCTCCACACCAGGCTTGAACACCGCGGTGTTCACCCCGAGCGGGATCGTGGTGATGCGGCCCGACGGGATGTCGAAGGCCTTGCGGATGTCCACCTCGCTGCTGCGAGACACCGTCAGCAGCTCCGGAATCCGTCGAGACACCCGACCCTGCATCCGCAGGAAGGAATGCCAGCGCCATGCGGTGATCTTGCGCCAGCCCTTGGCGGCTTTCACCGCGAGCGTGCGGTCGCGGGTGATCGGATGGTGAATCGTCGCGATCAGCGGGAAACCGGCCTTCTGGATGTCGAGCAGACCGTAACCGAGACACTGGTTGTCGTGCACGATGTCGAAATCGTCGCGCCGTTGTCTCAACAGCCGCGCCACTCGAAGGCTGAACGTCAGCGGCTCACCGAAACTCGCCGTCCACATGGAGCCGACCTCGAGGGCGTCAATCCAGTCGCGGTACTCCCCGGGCCGCGGCGTGCGGAACGGGTCCGGTTCGTCGTAGAGCGCCATGCTGGGCACCTTGGTGAGCTTCACGCCCGCGTCGATGGCCACCTGGTCGAGCTCGGGATAGGGCTGCCCGGAGAAGATTTCGACCTCGTGTCCGAGCAGCGCGAGCTCACGGGACAGATGCCGGACGTAGACCCCCTGGCCGCCACAGTGCGGCTTGCTGCGATACGACAGCAGTGCGACGCGCATCCCCTTACACCGGTTCCATACCGGCGGCGGTCTCGAACTCGGTGACCGCGACGATCTTCACACGGCGACGACCGGCCGACTTGCCCGCATCGCGCTCGGCGGCGTCGATCGCCTTCCAGCCGGCCAGATCGATTCGTCGCGCACCACGATCGGCGACGATGTCGGCGACATCGTCGCGTACGACCGCCGGCGTCGACAGGGCGCCGTCGACGAAGTCACGCAGCACCGCCTCCGCGGTTTCCTGCCCACATATCCGGTTCATCCCGATACCCCCGGTTGCGCCTCGTTTGATCCATCCCGTCACGAACAGGCCGGGCATGACGTCTCCGTCAGCGGCCGCCTGCACCCGCCCGTCCGCGTTGGGCACCACACCCTTGACCTCGTCGAACGGCAGGTCCATCACCGGCACACCGCGATAGCCGATGGCCCGCAGCACCACTCCGGTAGGCAGCTCGAAGCGTTCGTCGGTCGGTGTGACCGCGATCCGTTCGGTGCCCGGCGCGTAGGCATTGCGCACGCAGGTCAGCGACTCGACATGTCCGTCGCCGCCGATCTCTACCGGCGAGACCAAGAAGCGGAACACGATGCGACGGTTGCCGTCGGTAGTGGGTCGTTCGGCGAACTCGCGGGCCAGCCGGATCTTGGTGGCGATGGTCGAGTCGAGCGTGTCGTCGTCGAGCGCCGCCTCGGTGGCGGCATCGAGGGCGAGGTCGTCGGAATCGATGACCACATCGACGCCCTCGACGTCACCGAGCGCGAGGAACTCGCTGTTGGTATAGGCGGCCTGCGCGACACCGCGCCGGGCCAGCAGGACTACCTCCCGGACATTCGACTCCCGCAACGCGGCGAGCGCGTGGTCGGCGATGTCGGTCTTTGCCAACTCCTCGGGATCGCTCACCAGGATGCGGGCGACGTCGAGGGCGACGTTGCCGTTGCCGATCACCACCGCCCGTTCCGATGACAGGTCGACGTCGAGGTCGGCGTAATCGGGATGGCCGTTGTACCAGGCGACGAACTCGGTGGCGGGAATCGAACCGGCGAGGTCTTCGCCCTCGATACCGAGCCGCTTGTCGGTCGCGGCGCCGACGGCATAGATCACCGCGTGATAGCGCTCGGCGAGCTCGGCGTGCGTGATGTGCTTGCCGACCTCGACGTTGAGGAAGTACTGGAAATTGCGTTTGGCCGCGGTGGCCGCGAAAGTCTTCTCGACTCCCTTGGTCGGGGCGTGATCGGGCGCGACGCCGGCGCGGACCAGGCCGTAGGGCGTGGGCAGCCGATCGAACATGTCGACCTTGACCTGGGGTTTGCGCACGAGTTCCTCGGCGGCATAGAAGGCCGCCGGGCCGGCGCCGACGATCGCGACGTGCAGCTCACCGTCGGGCAACTGGGGTGCCTTCTTGGGCGGTACGAGCCCACCTTCGACGTCATGGTCCTTGTAGTAGTCGGCGTTGATCTGCAGATAGGGCTCGTCACGCTCTTCGAGCTGGTCATCGGGCAGGATCGCCTCGACCGGACACTCGTCGATGCACGCACCGCAATCGATGCAGGTCTCCGGATCGATGAACAACATCTCCGCGGTGAAGAACTCCGGTTCGTCCGGAGTGGGGTGGATGCAGTTGACCGGACACACGCTGACACAACTGGCGTCGTTGCAACATGGTCGGGTGATCACATGCGCCATCTGCTGTTTCCTCGAAATCCGACACGTGGAACGTGTTCTAGTTTTTCCGTCCTGAGTATCTTAACTGTAAAGATACCGGCGGCCGAAAGTAGGGACCGAGTGAGCGCCTCACCCAGCGGGATGGACAGCCAACCACTGCGGGATCGAAAGGATGGTGCACGGCACTTCGAAGTCGCCTACCGCGTCCGCACCGGTGACATCGACCAGCAGATGCGGCTACGACTCGACGCGGTGGCGCGCTACCTGCAGGATGTTGCCAACGACAACATCGAGGCCACCGACTACAGCCACAGCGATCCCTTCTGGATCGTGCGACGCACCGTCATCGACGTCATCCGCCCCATCTCGTGGCCCGCGACGGTCACCGCGCAACGATGGTGCGGCGCGCTGTCGACTCGCTGGACCAACATGCGAGTGCGTCTCACGGCCGAGCACGACACGAATCGGTTCAATCCGGAGCCACGGGAACCGGGCCTGATCGAGACCGAGGCGTTCTGGATCAACGTCAACGATCAGGGGATGCCGTCGCGGATCAGCGACGACATGCTCGAGATGTTGTCGTCGATGACCGACGAGCACCGGCTGCGCTGGCGGTCGATGAACCCGGACAAGGCGCCCGCGGCCGACGAGGTCTCCATCCCCGATCGCGTCCATGTCCTGCGCATCACCGATTTCGACCCGTTCAAGCACCTCAACAACGCGGCGTATCTGGAGGCGGTCGAAGACGAGCTGGTCGAGCATCCCGACCTCGCCGACGTTCCGCACCGCGCGGTGATCGAGTATCTTCGGCCGATCACGCCGGGTGTGTCCATCACCCTGCGCCGCGTGCGCGAGGCCGACCGTCTCCTGGTGTGGATGCTGATCCCCGACGCCGACGGCCAGCTGGTGGTGGCTGCGACGGTGTCGGTGACGAAGCTGCCGCCGGGGTGAAGAACCGGACGGTGAGGTAGCACAAGCGCTACACTGTACTGATGACGACCGTGGGACTGCGCGAACTGCGCCAAGACGCCTCTGAGCTGGTGCGACGAGTCGAGGCCGGCGAACAGATCACCATCACGGTGTCAGGTCGTCCGAGTGCTCGCCTCGTCCCTGCGGCCCCGCGAGCCTGGCGCCGGTGGCACGACATCCGCGACCTGTTCGCCGGTCCCGCCGACGCCGACTGGGCTACCGACCGCGAGACCATCGATCACGCTGTCGGTGATCCGTGGCTACCTCGGTGAGGGCGATTCTTGATACCAGCGTGGTTCTCGCCCCCGATGTTGGAGCGCTCGCAGGCGAGCTGGCGTTGAGCGCCATCACGGTGGCAGAACTGCACTTCGGTGTGCTCGTTGCCAAAGACGCAACGTCGCGGGCCGAGCGACTGCGGCGGCTGCTGATCATCGAGCGATCCTTCGATGCGCTGCCGGTCGACGAGGCGGTTGCAGCCGCATACGGCAAAGTGGCTGCTGCCGTACTCGAGGCGGGCCGGCAACCTCGCGCACGCTCGCTGGATCTACTCATCGCGGCCACCGCACATGCCCACGACGCGCATCTCTACACGCGCAATCCGGCGGACTTCGTCGGTATCGACGAGTTGGTCCGGGTCATACCGGTCTGAGCGAACCCGTCACTGACCACCGCTGAGCAGCAGCTCCATCAGTTTGATCGGGGCCGCGCACGGGTCGGCCGGTACCGCCGACGTGCGGGGTTCGACCCACCAGGTGAAGACGCCCCGGCTCGGTGCGCGTGCGGTGACCCCGCAGACGGCCGGGCGATCCGGGTCACGCTGCGTGAACGCGGCCTGGCTGGCGACCTTGATGTTCTCGGTCTGGTAACCGAGTTCCTTGGCGGTGTCCTTCTCGACGTTCGGATCGCCCCACTCGAACCAGTTGAAGGTGACACCGGCGGTGGTGGTGCCCTCGACGATCCATCGGCAGATGGCGCCGTTGAAGGTGCCCCGGGCCACCGTCCCGCCCACCGCGTCGGCGATCTGCATCGGGGACAACACCGAGCATTCGAGCAGCAGATTGTCGAACTGGTCGGTGTCGACGTTGCCGGGTTGCTGATCGTCGGCGGCGCCAACGGCGACCGGGGTGCCGTCGACGCTGCAGCCGGTCGCCATCCCCAGGCTCATCAGCACCGCGGCGAGGACCGCGAGCAAGCTGCGCCTCATGACGACCGCTCGATCGACAGGCGCGACAGCTCGCGGGCAGCGTCGCAGATCTGTTCGGTCGGCGGTGGCTGCTCACCGAGGAGCGCCTGCGTACCGGCGCTCACCGACCATTCGAAGAAGTCGGCGCCGAACGCGATGCCGATTTCGCAGATGCCGACGTCGGAGGCGATGAATCCACGGTGCCCGTCGATCTCGACGTCCTTGGTCGATTCGCGGGACAGTTGCTCGGTGGCGCGTTCGCGCCCGATCGGCGAACCGCGGTACCAGTTGAACGAGGTGACGGCGCCGGTGCGGTCACCGCTGCTGTCCCATTCGCACACCGATGGGTTGTTGACCGTGTTGGAAAGGCCCGCGAATTTCGTGATCCGGGTGACCTCCTCGGTGGTCAGCCCACCACACTCGCCGAAGAACGGCCCTGCGCCGGCCTGCGCCGGCGCTTCGGGGGTGTTGGGCGATGCCGGGTCGTCGGAGTCACCGGAGCCACCCGAGCACCCGGTGAGCACGACAGCGATGATCGCCGCGGTCGCGATGAGGAACCCATCACGCATCCGCAGACGGTCCAACTCACGGCGTTCGCGTTTGGTGGGCCGACCGGCGCCGCGGTCGCGTCGGGGCTGACTGGCCAGGACCTCGCGTGGCGGCGGTGGTGGGCTGCGGTCGATGAAACATTCGGCGGCCGCGGGCGCGGAGACACGCTTGGCGATCAGCTTGGTCACCTCGACGATCCGTTCGTGCCCGTGCAGGCGTACACGCACCTCGTCGCCGATGCTGACCGGTTGTGCCGGCTTGGCGGTGACCCCGTTGACGCGGACGTGCCCACCGCGGCACGCCGCCCCCGCCGCTGATCGGGTCTTGGTGAGCCGGATCGCCCAGATCCAACTGTCGACGCGGGTGGCCATTGCTCCTCTGCGTTGGTCGCTGCTCGGGGTTGGTCGCTGCTCGGGTTTACCGCTGACGGGTCAGGAAGTAGTAACCGGCGCCCCCGGCCACCAGGCCGATGATCAGCGCAGGCCAGAAACCGAGAACCAACCAGAGCACCGCGAACACCACGATCGCCGGTGACACCGCGGCCACCGCCATCCCGGGATGCTGACGTACGACCTCCGACACCGCTTGACGTTTCGCTGGATCTACCGCCATGGCTCCTCCTTGGTGCGGTCGGTCAGGTGAGACTGATCGATGCCTCCACTGTAGCCAAGGAGAGTGACTTCCCCCCGCTGACGCCGCGGCGTCAGCCCTCGTCGACCGACGACGAACCAGCATCACCCCCGTCTGTGGCGGCGTCGTCGGCGTCGGACTCGGTCGAGTCGGTGTCGGTCGCATCGGTGTCGGTCGCATCGGTCTCGTCGGCGGACTCGGTGGCGTCGGCGGCGGCGGACTCGGTGTCGGCCGCTTCCGTCTCGGTCGCGTCGTTCTGCGAGGTGTCGGTGGTGTCCGCTGAGTCCTCACCGGGGTCCGTCGACTCCGCGGGAGCTTCGGTGGTGGGGTCGTCATCGGAGGGGGTGTCGGCTGTATCGTCCGCGCGGTGCTTGCCGACGTACTCGGGTGTTGCGTCGGCGGTCCGGTGCTTGCCGACGTACTCCTCGGTCTCGTCGGCAGCGGACTCCGGCTCGGCCTCGACCGGATCACTGAGCGCAGCCATCCGTTGCATCGTCGGCTCGATGACCGGCGCCTCGCCCTCGCTCGACGCTAGAGTGACGCTCGACGTCATCGACGAGCTGGTGTCGGGGATGACGAACGGTCCGGCCGATGGGATACCGAAGGGGAACTCGATGTCCGGGATGTGCAGCACCGGCACGATCTCCCCGGTGTCGAGCGCACCGAGTGTCAGGATCGGCACGCCGAGATGGTTCGGACGCTCCTGCCCGTTCACGGTGACCATCGGGTTGAGGGTGAGTTGCTGACCGAGCCAGTTGATGGTGGTCGATTCCTGCGTGCCGTAGTCACTCGTGAAGCGCACGAAGTTGCCGCTGAGCAGGTCGTAGTCGCCGGCGAAGCTCAGCCGGGCGAAGTCCTTGCTGAGGGTGAAGGGTTCACCGTTGAGCAGCTGGGTGATGACCTGAGAGAACACCCCCGAGGGATCGGTCAGCACCGCCGACGGGTCGGTCAGCGCGAACTGGACCTCGCCATTGGGTTGTGACCAACGGAAGTCGAAGGTGCCCAGCACATTTGCGCAGGCGCCGACGCCCTCCGCGTACGCACCGGTCAGGCCGCCGTAGCAGCTGACCTGTTGCACCGCGGGAATCGCCGGCAGGTCGATGCCGAGGATGTTGTCGCTGCCCAGCAGGGTCACCGGGATCTCGTCGGTGGTCCAGGCGTTGGCCATACCCAGGATCGCGAACGAGACGGCTGTGCGGTCTCCGCTCGCGCCTGCGGTCGCCAGGCTCACGGGGAGATACGAAATCGCGGTGGCGTCACCGCCACCGGATGCCAGGGCGAACTGGAAGCCGCTGCCGATGACCTTCGCCGAGCCGTCGGTCACGGGCGCGTCGGGGATCGGGATGTCGATTCCGGCGACTTGCGCGGCGCCCTCGGCGACCGTGTAGGCGCCGTCTTCGATCACGTACTGGGCGTAGGCGGCGAGGTAGGCAGCGTAGTTCGGGAAGTCGCCGGGTTGTGGCTCGACTGGCGGATTGTTCAGATAGTCCTTGGTCCCGTTGTAGAGAATGTCCGTGTTCGACGAGTCGTTGGGATCATCGACGCGCGGAACGAGTTCGATTCTCGTCGGCATGATGATGGCGATCCCGGTGCCCGTCGACTGTGAACAGTCGGCGCCGCCGCTCGTTCCGCCACTCGCGCACAATTCGATACGCAGGGCCTTCAGGGCCTCCTGCGTGGCGGCATTGTTCGCGATGCCGCCGATGATCTCACCCAGTTGGCCCGCCGGATTGTCGATGTCGACGTTGCCGACACCGGGGATCGGGATTGTCACCGCCTCGGCCTGCGCCGGCCCCATCATCTGCCCCGCACCCACCGCGGCGACGGTTGCCAAGGCGGCAACGCCGGCGGCAGCACCGTGGCGCCTCTGCTTGCGGTTGCGCCGTCGTTGCACCTTCTGCGAACGCCGAATTCCGTTGCCGCCCATGTTGGTCATCCGTCCCAATCCCCTGTCCACCAGATGTGAGCGCGCTCATTGAACCATGTCCGAATCGTGCGGTGTGCGATTTCAAAGAAATGTTCAACGGACTCAAACAGCGGCCATCACCTGGGCCGGGACCGACACGCCGCGCGTTCACCACCGGGTGCGGGTCAAGCGCTCCCCTCGCTCGGCGGCGTCGGCGGCGCATCCGAATCCCACGACCCATCGGCCGTCGGACAGTTCGACGCTGCCCAGCATCATCGGGGCCGGCAGCGCAGCAAGAAACTCGCCCAGGGCATTCGGGGACATCACCCACACTTCACCGGCGATCTCGCGCCCTGCGTCTGGATCCCGCACCAATCCCGGCTTGGCGGGAACGGTGTCCAACGCCACCAACCGGTAGCAGTCCGCAGTGCTCACCTCCCCCGCCCACCGCGCCCCACGCTCGGACAGTTCGTGGGTGAGGGGGCCGCCGCGCATGTGTGCACCGAACACCGCGAGTTCCACCGTCGGGGCGACGGATTCCGGCCACGCGGCACCGGGGGTTTCGGTACGCAACCGTCGGGCCAGATCCATCACGACGGCGTCCTCGTGCGAGCGAGCCAACAGCGTGATGCCGAATTGCGCTTGTGTTCGGTCTGTTTCGTCAACGGTTCCCGCAGGCACAGCGACACCGCACAGATCGAAGAGGTTGCAGAAATTGGTGTAGATACCCATCCGGGAATTCACGCCCACCGGGTCGGCGGCCACCTCGGCCAGACTGGGGTGAGCCGGCGCGGTGGGCACCATCAGCGCATCCGCGTCACCGAGTTCGGCCATTGCCTCACGTCGCAGCGTGGCGAGCCGGGACCGCGCCGCCAGCAGGTCGACTGCACTGAACCTGTCTGCGGCGCCGATGATCCCGGCGACCACCGGATCAAGTCCGGCGGACTCGTCTGCGCCACGCAACCACCCGCCGACGGCGTGCGCGCGTTCGGCCACGAGCGCATCCTCGTACAGCAGTCGCGCGGCGGCCAGAAACGGCGACAAGTCGATGTGCTTGATCCGCAGTCCGGCCGCCTCGGCAGTGGCAACGGCATCGGCAAACGCTGCACGCCAGGCATCGTCGAGCTCCGGCAGTTCGGCCGGAACCGCAATGGTCGGTTGTTCCGGTGCGGCCAATCGGCTCGCCGGGCCGTACGGCCGGGGCCCGGTCCCCACGGCCATCGCGGCCATCGCCCGATCGGCCAGGTCGAGGGACGTGGCGAAGATGGTCACCGTGTCATAGCTCTCACATGCCGGCACCACGCCCTCGGTGGAGACCACCCCCAGCGTCGGCTTGACACCGACGATGCCCTGCAGCCCGGCGGGCACACGTCCCGACCCGGCGGTGTCGGTGCCGATGGCGATGTCGGCGAAGCCGAGCGCCACCGCGACCGCCGAGCCCGAACTGGAACCACCCGAGATGTGTTCGGGTCGTCGGGAATCCCGCACCGCGCCATAGGGGCTGCGGGTTCCCACGAGTCCGGTGGCGAACTGGTCCAGATTCGTCTTGCCGATCACCACCGCCCCGGCCGCACGCAGCGCGGCAACCGCCGGAGCATCGTCGGCCGGGCGGTAGCCATACCCGGGACATGCGGCAGTGGTCGGCAGCCCGGCCACATCGACGTTGTCCTTCACGGCGAGGACCACGCCCGCGAGCGGCAGACCGCTGCCCGCCGAGGCGGCGAACTCGGCAGCCACCTCCTCGCGCGGGCGGAGCGTGATGAACACCTCGGGCCGGTCGGCGTCGGCGATCCGGCGGTAGATGTCGTCGATGCGAGTCATGCGACCTTCCCCTGTTCGATGTTCTGGGCGCCACCACGTGCCGCGAATTCTCCCTGCTGAGACCAGCGTTCGCGCTCCTGGTCGCGAGCGGACACCATCGCCGATCGGGTGGCCGAGATGGCGCCGGCGTTGACATCGAGGAAAGCCTGATGTTCGGCCAACGAGAAGCTGCCCTCGGTGATCCGCATACTGTCGCCGCGACCGGCGGCCACGTCGGCACGCATGTCGAGCAACTCGTCGGCGCTCACCGGGTACCAACTGATGCGGTCGAAGAACCGCAGCAGCCACGGGTGCTCGGCGTCGAAACCGGGTGCCGGCTCGGGGTGGCGGTGATTCCACACCTGCGTGGTACGGCCGACGAACTGGTAGCCGCCCGGCCCCTCCATACCGTAGACACATAGGTACGCACCGCCGATGCCGACCGCGTTCTCCGGCGTCCAGGTACGCGCCGGGTTGTATTTGGTGGTGACCAACCGATGTCGCGGATCGAGCGGAACCGCCACCGGCGCACCGAGATAGACGTCGCCCAGCCCCAGGACCAGATAGCTCGCGTCGAACACGATCTGGTGGACATCGTCGACCGAGTCGAGTCCGTTCATCCGACGGATGAACTCGATGTTCCATGGGCACCACGGCGCATCGGCGCGCACACCGAGCATGTAACGTTCGATGGCCTCCCGGGTGGCCGGGTCGTCCCACGACAGCGGCAACGACACCTCACGACTCGGGACCACGAGGTCCTCGGCGGCCGGCAACTGGCTCTCACACTCGGTCAGCCAGTGCTGCACGTCGCGCTGCGACCACACATCGGGGTCCACCTTGACCTGCAGGGACCTGATACCCGGGGTGAGGTCGATGAGACCGGCCGGCCGCTCGGCGGCGATGCGCTCGCTGAGTGCGTGCACGCGGGCCCGCAACGCGAGATCGAGCCGCATGTCGCCGTATTCGACCAGGATGTTGTCATCGCCGCTGCGGCGATAAGTGACCGTGGTGGCCCCGTCGGCGGTCGTGGTGGTGCCGAGTATGCCGTCGTCGAGGTCGCCGCCGGCGGAGAGCACGTTCACCATCCCGGCCCGTCGGCCCGGGCCGATCGTGGACGGTGATGCCGCATGCTCACTGCGCACGGCGACGAAGCGGACGGTGTCACCGGGTTTGAGCTGACCCAACTTCCAGCGTTCCGCGGCGACCACGGTGACCGGACAAACGAATCCGCCGAGGCTGGGGCCGTCCGGTCCCAACAGGATCGGGGTGTCGCCGGTGAAATCCAACGCCCCAACCGAGTAGGCGTTGTCGTGGATGTTGGACGGATGCAGTCCGGCCTCGCCGCCGTCGTCGCGCGCCCACCGCGGTTTCGGTCCGATAAGGCGGATACCGGTGCGGTCGGAATTGAAGTGCACCTCATACGCGGTGGCAAAGACGTCGTCGATGTCCTCGGCGGTGAAGAACTCCGGCGCACTGTGCGGTCCGACCGTCACGCCGAGTTCCCAGGTGTGCGTGAAGGCAGGCTGCTCGTCGGTCAGGACGCGACGCGACCGCCCGGTCGGGGTGTCGGCCGGTGTGAGCTCGTCGCCGTCGGCGAGTTTGCGGCCGTCCTTGCCGCCGAATCGGCCCATCGTGAAGGTGGATCGGCTCCCCAGGTAGTCCTCGGCCTCGATACCGCCGGACACCGCGATGTAGATACGCATTCCGAGGTCGGCGGCCGCACCCACATCGAGGACATCACCCGCTTCGAGTCGTACCGGAACCCACTGCGCGACCGGACGTCCCGACACGGTGACCGGGGCGGGCGCGCCCCCCACCGCGACGATGGCAGGGGCGTCGAACCGCAGGGCGGGTCCCATCATCGTCGCCTCCAGACCGGCTGCGGTGTCGCCGTTGCCGACCGCCTGGTTGACGAGCCGAAACGAGAGGTCGTCCATCGGCCCGGACGGCGGGACGCCGACTTTCCAGTAGCCGATCCGACCGGGCCAGTCCTGGATCGTTGTCTGTGGCCCCGCGCGGAGAACGGTGATGGTGGCCATGGGTTTCGAGCTCCTCGTGTTGGAAGGCAGTTCGGCGGTCAGGCCGAGGGACGGGTGATGATGACGCGCACCGCGGTCGGATCGAATCCGTTGCAGGGGTTGTTGATCTGCGGGCAGTTGGAGATCAACACCAAGGTGTCGACCTCGGCGCGCAGCGCGAGACGTTTGCCCGGCGCCGACAGGCCGTCGACGATGCCCAGCGAGCCGTCCGGGTCCACCGGCACATTCATGAAGAAGTTGACGTTGCCGACCAGGTCACGTTTACCCAGGCCGTGTTTCGCACCACCGATGAGGAAGTTCTCGACACATGCGTGCTGGTGTTTGGTGTGGTGGCCGTAACGCAGTGTGTTGGATTCCTGCGAACAGGCGCCGCCCAGGGTGTCGTGGTTGCCGACCTCGTCGTCGACAATCGTCATCAGCGCGTTGGACTCCTGGTCCCGGATCACGGTGCCCGTGGTCAGGAAGATGTTGCCCTGCGCGGCGATGGTGGCCTGCGCCGAGTACCGGACGGTGTGATCGTGGCCGCCGTAGAACAGGGTGTCCACGGCCTGGTTGCCGTAGAGGTCGACGATGGTCAGCACATCGCCGGCGGCGACGACGCCGGACCAGGGGGCGCGGTCACCGACGACGGCGTCGGTGATGATCTCTCCCGGGACGAGGGCGAGCTCGTGAGGGTCGGTGGGGATTTCGGTGGTGGTCATGCAACTTTCCGTTCAGGTGGTTGGTCTCGATACGTCCCGGACTCGCTGCGCTCACTGTGGGCTACTCGACCAGCGGACGGGACGGTGGGTATCGGATCAGAAATGGGCTGCGGCCCAAACGTCTTCGGAGTTCGCTACCGCCCGCTGGTATTCGGGGTCGGTGTCGGCGACGCTGCCCAGCAGGTCGTCGAGGTCACCGGTGGCCCGCCAGGACACGACCTCGAGCGGGCCGGTGTCGAAGGTGGGCGACGGATCGAGTGGATGGGCGGTGTTGACGACGGCCACCACGCACGGCAGGTGCAGGATCAACTCGACCGATTTGTCCCGCCCCGCCGACCCCTTCGAGGTCAGGGTGCCGTCGGGTTCGACGACAACACCGTGGAAGAACGACAGCGACGGCGCCACGTCGGCGGCAGCGAGTCCGTGTTTGGCCGCTGCGAGCGTGAAGAGCTCGCGTCCGGCTGGGGTGTCCGAATGTGCCAGTCCGTCACCGTATTTCGCGATGTTGCCGGCCAGCGTGCTGGTGCCGCACAGGGCGTCGTGGTGACCGGAGTCGTCGGCGACGACAGTGGCCAGCGCACGTCCCTGGTCGCTGAGCAGAGGGTGGCCGGTCGACAGGTAGGCCTGCCAGGGCACCTTGACGGTGTCGGCGACATTGAGCCGCTCCCAGGGGGCATCGGCGCGCCAGAGCAGGAGGTGCGCGCAGGCCGAGCCGGTGATGTCCCGCAGCCGCAGGCGCGTACCCCGGGCGAGCACTTTGCTGGTGTACCGACCGCCGGGCACCGTTTCCGCCCAGGTCAGACGGTCGGCGTCGACACCGGCCGGCGGGTTGGGCCAGTTGGCGGCGGGCACCACCGGCATCGAGTCGGTGATGGTGCCGGCCTGCGACCGGGCGTGTTCGCGGGCACCCGCCGTGGTGGCGGTGCCGTCGTCGTGGGTGATGGTGCTCATGATGTGACTCCTTGAGGGGATGCGGTCGGGTCGCGGGATCTCAGACCGGCGAGGTGACAGGCTTGGGATGTTCCTTGCCGCGGGGGAAGCATGCGATGCCGACCAGCACGGTGATGGCGATGCAGATCGGACCGGCCCACCGCAGGATCGGCATGTCGCCCGCGGGGTCGAACACCTCGGCTCGGGGCCAGGCGAGGTTGATGACCATGAGCGTGCCGTAGAGCACGGCCAACAGGTTCACGACGATTCCGAACCATCCCATGGTGAACAGCTTCTTGCCCTCTGCGTCGACGGCCGCCCGATCGGTGGGCCAGCCCTGGAACCGGCGGTACAGCATGGGTCCGGTCACCGCCAGGTAGGCGAGGTAGATCAGGATGATGCAGACGCTGGCCAGGGTGGCGAAGATCGCCGAGTTGCCGACGTTGACGAGCAGGATGCCGATGCACAGCACCCCGATCAGGATCGCGGGCGCGATCGGGGTTCCGGTGCGCTCGTTGACATGCGACAGCGTCTTGGAGAACGGCAGCCGACCGTCGCGGGCCATCGAGAACATCAGCCGCGAGCACGCGGTCTGGATCGCCAGGGTGCAGATGAAGATCGCCACCGCGACGTCGCAGAGCAGCACCTTGCCCCAGAAACTGCCGAGCACCGAGTCGAGCACGTAGGGCAGGCCGCCGGTGGCCAGCTGTTCGTCGAGCGTCGGGGCCGCCATCAGCGCACCGAGCAGCATCAGACCGCCGCCGATCGCGGACACGGTCAGCGCCAGCCGGATGGTGCGCGGGGCGACACGACGCGGGTTGCGGGTCTCCTCGGCGAGCTCGCCGGCCGAACCGAAGCCGACCATGACGTAGGCGGCCATCAGGCCGGAGACGATGAAAGCCCAGATGTAACCGGGCTGCTGGCCGGGGACGCCGGTGTCGAAGACGACGTCGGGGCCGCGCTGGGCGTGAGTGAACAGTGCGAGCACCACGGCGACCACGCCGACCAGCTCACAGGTGACACCGATGTTGTTGATACGGCTCATCCACGAGATGCCCACACAGTTGATGGAGGTGACGATGACCAGCAGAATCGAACCGAGCAGGACCGCGTTGGCCGCGCCACTGGTGCTGGTCAGGGTGGGGTCGTCGCCGATGATCTGGAACCCACTCCAGACCGACGGCAATACCACCTGCAGCGCGATGGCCGCGGCCGATGCGGTGACGATCTGGGCGATCATCATGAACCAGCCGCCGAACCAGCCGATCACCTCGCCGCCCATCCGCCGCGACCACTGGTAGATCGCGCCGGAGATCGGGTACCGCGCCGCGATCTCGGCGAAGCACAGCGCCACCAGGAACTGGCCCGCGTAGACGATTGGCCAGGTCCAGAAGAAGGCCGGTCCGCCGAAGCCGAAGCCAAGTCCGAACAACTGGAAGATCGTCGTCAGGATGGACACGAACGAGAAGCCGGCGGCGAAAGAGGCGAACTTGCCGAGCGACCGATGCAGCTGCTGGTCGTAGCCGAACTCCGACAGGTCGTCGGCGTCGCCTCCCGATGGTTCGGGCGGCACTGGCGGCGGCGTGATGGCGGTGGAGGTCATTGTCGTCGTCTCTCTGCTGAGGTCTGTGCGTCGGCTCCACGATGAGCGGCGTATCTGTCAGGTGATAGATAACCTTCGGCGAATTTCTATCAAGTGACAGAATTATTTCGTAGATGGAAACGCGCGCTACAAGTGTGTTACATCGCGCAGGTCAGCGGCCTGGCGGCTCCGCAATATGGGTGCGTTAGGGTGAATGCAGTCGGGTGTCGAGACCTCGACACAGGCAGAATCGAGGACCTCATGGCGTCGCGGCCGTCAGCATCGTCGGGCACCGCCGGCCCGGGCCGACCGCGTCTGGTCAAGCCACGACGGCACGGAGATTCCGCCAGCGAGGAGATCCTCGACGCGGCTGCCGAACTGTTCACCCGACACGGCTACACCGGAACGTCGACGCGGATGATCGCCGATGCGGTCGGGGTACGGCAGGCGTCGCTATACCACTACTTCAAGACCAAGGACGACATCCTCGCCGCTTTGCTCGCCACCACCGTCGATCCTTCGGTGGAGCGGGCCCGCGAGCTGCTGCAGGCCGACGAGGCGCCGCTTCACCGACTGTTGGATCTCGCCCGATACGACGTCACCCAGCTGGCCGCCGCGCGCTGGAACCTCGGCGCCCTGTATCTGCTACCCGAGCTGGCCGACGATCGGTTCGGCGAGTTCCGCGCCGCCCGCCAGGAACTCGCCGGCGCGTACGAGTCACTGGCCACGGCGGCGCTCGGCACCGCCTCGGACACCCGCGCGCTGCTGCCGTTCCGGCTGGTGGAGTCGGTGATCATGATGCGATCCGACGAGCAGCGCGGCGAGCTCGGCGACCACACCGTGGCCGGCCTGGTCGACACCATCGTCGGCGCCATCGAGATGCTCATGGAGCACACACCCAGCCACTGAGACCCGCTGGACCGCGCGCTCGATTGTTCTTCCCCCGGGTATCGGTTCGTTCTCCGGCGGCAGCTGGCGAGTGAAGCGATACCCGGGGGAGGAACCGCGACCTACCGATGCGCCGATCGCCGATAGGGTGTGAGCATGGCAGGCCGCAGCATGCGTTTCGACCCGATCGCCGAGGCACGACAGAACTGGGCGGACGCCGGGTGGGGGGACGTGGCCGACGGGATGGTCGCAGTGACCTCGATCATGCGAGCGCATCAGATCCTGCTGGCGCGCGTCGAGGGAGCGCTACGTCCGTACGATCTGAGTTTCTCGCGCTTCGAACTTCTTCGCCTGCTGGCCTTTTCACGACAGGGCGCGCTACCGATCACCAAGGCGAGTGATCGGCTGCAGGTGCACGTCACCAGCGTGACGCACGCGATCCGTCGGCTGGAAGAGGCGAAACTCGTCCGGCGCGTCCCCCACCCCACCGACGGACGCACCACCCTGGTGGAGATCACCGATCTCGGTCGTTCCACGGTGGAGGATGCCACCGCGACGCTCAACGTGGAAGTGTTCGGTGCGGTCGGGATGACCGACGACGAGATGGACTCGATGGTGAAAGCCATTCAATCGCTACGGCACAACGCGGGCGACTTCTGACGACAGAATCTGCTGTCGGTGTCCATCCGGATCACCTCTGAGCCTGCTCGGATGGATTATCCAGCCGACGGCGACGAGCGGTGATGCTCACGGACATGCTCCAGCGTCCGGGTCGCCGAACGAGGATCGACGAGCGCAGCGAGGAGGACCGGAGTGAGAGCGGGCCCGGCGCCATCCAGCGTCCGGGTCGCCGAACGAGGATCGACGAGCGCAGCGAGGAGGACCGGAGTGAGAGCGGGCCCGGCGCCATC
>NZ_JAZARS010000012.1:0-110298 GCF_036233855.1 Gordonia sp. Z-3 | reverse complement strand
CAAACTAGTGCAGGGTCTTGATGATCGCGCTGAAGTCGAGGTCGCCGTGCTGTTCGGCGAACGACTTGTAGATCTGCGCGGCGTGGGTGCCGAGTGGGGCACGGGAACCGGTGCTGCCGATGGCGTCGAGCGCCAGGCCGAGGTCCTTGTTCATCAGCGCCGTGGCAAAGCCCGGCTTGTAGTCGTTGTTGGCCGGTGAGGTCGGCACGGGTCCCGGCACCGGGCAATTGGTCTGCACGGCCCAGCAGTTGCCGGTGGCGCCCGTGATGACGTCGTAGAGCGCCTGATCGGACAGACCCAGCTTCTCCGCGAGCACGAAGGCCTCGCCAACGGCGATCTGCTGCACCGCCAACACCATGTTGTTGCAGACCTTCGCGGCCTGTCCGGCCCCGGCAGCACCACAGTGGATCACTTTGCCCGCCATCGGTTCCAGGGTGGGCCGCGCCGCGGCGAAGGCGTCGTCTTCGCCGCCGACCATGAAGGCCAGCGTGCCCGCGGTCGCACCTTTGACGCCTCCTGAGACCGGGGCGTCGAGCTGGGCGAAGCCGTGCTCGGCGGCCTGCTCATGGATGGCCCGGGCGTCGTCGACGGAGATGGTGGAGCTGTCGATGAACAGCGCACCGGTCTGGGTGGCGGGCAGGATCTCGGCATAGAGACTCTTCACGATGGCGCCGCTGGGCAGCATGGTGATCACCACCTGAGCTGCGGCCACAGCTTCCACGGCGGTCGGGAACGTCTCGACTCCGTTGCCCTGCGCCGTCTTCACCGCCTCGGGCACCGGATCGAAGCCGTGCACGGTGTGTCCGGCCTGTACGAGGTTGGCGGCCATCGGGCCGCCCATGTTGCCGAGCCCGAGGAAGGCGATCGTCGTCATTGTCGAATCTCCCAGTCTTGTGCGTTCACCCAGTGGTCTGCAGTTCAGTTGTCCCGATATCGGGTGGCGATCGATCGGCCGACCACCACACGCATGATCTCGTTGGTGCCTTCCAGTATCCGATGCACCCGTAGATCGCGGACGATCTTCTCGAGACCGTATTCATTGAGGTATCCGTAGCCGCCATGAAGTTGCAGCGCCTGGTCGGCCACGGTGAAACAGTTGTCGGTGACGAAGCGCTTGGCCATCGCACACTTCTCCACCTTGTCCGGCGCGTCGTTGTCGAGCGCCGAGGCGGCCTGCCACAGCATCAACCTCGACGCCTCCAGCGACGTCGCCATGTCGGCGAGGGTGAACCGGATGGTCGGTTCGTCGATCAGCGCGCCACCGAACGCCTTGCGCGAGGCCACATAGCTTGCCGCACGATCGAAGGCGGCTTGGGCCCCGCCCAACGACGACGCGGCGATGTTCAACCGTCCCCCGTTGAGTCCGTTCATGGCGATACCGAAACCGATCCCCTCCTGCCCGCCGAGCAGGTTGGCGGCCGGCACCCGCACCTCGTCGAGGATGACCTGCGCGGTGGGCTGGGCATGCCAACCCATCTTTCGCTCCTGGGCGCCGAAACTCAGTCCGGGCGTGTCTTTTTCGACGATGAACGTGGAGATGCCCCGGGGGCCGCTGTCGCCGGTGCGAGCCATCAGGACGTACACGTCGCTGGCACCGGCGCCGGAGATGAACTGTTTGACGCCGGTGAGCACGTAGTCGTCACCGGAGCGCACCGCCCGCGTCGCCAACGCGGCGGCATCCGATCCGGCGCCCGGCTCGGTGAGGCAGTAGCTCGCCACGGCCTCCATCGATGCCATGCGCGGCACCCACTGCGCCCGTTGCTCATCGGTGCCGTACTTGTCCACCATCCATGTGCACATGTTGTGGATGGACAGGAACGCCGCGACCGCGGGATCGGCGTAGGCGAGCTGCTCGAAGATGCGCACGCCGTCGAGACGGCGCAGACCGCTGCCGCCGACGTCCTCGGAACAGTAGATGGCGGCCATGCCGAGTTCGGCGGCCTCGCGGAGTTCGTCGACCGGAAAATGATGACCCTCATCCCATTCCAGGGCGAAGGGCGCCAACTTCTTGGCCGCGAACCCGGCGGCGGTCTCGACGATGACGCGCTCGTCGGCGTCGAGACCGCTGTCGGTGATGATCGTCATGCGAAGGATGCTCTCTTACGTCGCGGGTACCGAGGACTTCAGTCCATCGTCGGGATGACGAACTCGGCGCCGTCCTTGATGCCCGAGGGCCACCGGGACGTGATGGTCTTGGTCTTGGTGTAGAACTGGATCGACGCCGGGCCATGCTGGTTCAGGTCGCCGAAACCGGAGCGCTTCCAACCGCCGAAGGTGTAGTAGGCCACCGGAACCGGGATCGGGACGTTCACGCCGACCATGCCGACGTTGACCCGCGCGGTGAAGTCGCGGGCGGCGTCACCATCCTGAGTGAAGATCGCGACACCGTTGCCGTACTGGTGATCCGACGCCAGCGCGAGCGCCTCTTCGTAGTCACCGGCACGCACGATCTGCAGCACCGGTCCGAAGATCTCGTCGGTGTAGGACGTCATGTCCTTGGTGACGTGGTCGAATAGGGTCGGTCCGATGAAGAAGCCGTTCGAGATGTCCTCGTCGCCGTAGGACTGGTCGTCGCTGGTGCGTTCCCGACCGTCGATGACCAGTTCGGCGCCCTCCTCGACGCCCTTGGCGATGTAGCCCTTGACCCGCTCGAGCGCGGCGGCCGTCACGAGCGGCCCATAGTCGGCCTTCGGGTCGAGGCTGTGGCCCACCCGCAATGCGTTGACCTTGTCAACGAGCTTGGCGCGGAGTCGTTCTGCGGTCTGCTCGCCCACCGGGACCGCGACACTGATGGCCATGCAGCGCTCGCCGGCGCTGCCGTAGCCGGCGCCGATCAGCGCGTCCGCGACCTGGTCGAGGTTGGCGTCGGGCATGATGATCATGTGGTTCTTCGCACCACCGAAGCACTGCGAACGCTTACCGTTGGCAGCGGCGGTCGAATAGATGTACTGCGCGATGTCGGAGCTGCCGACGAATCCGAATGCCTGCACGTCGGGGTTGTTCAGCAAGGCGTCGACGGATTCCTTGTCACCGTGCACGACCTGGAAGACACCGTCGGGCAGTCCCGCCTGGCTGAAGTACTCGGCGAGCTTCACCGGCACCGACGGATCCCGCTCGCTGGGCTTGAGGATGAAGGCGTTGCCGCAGGCCAACGCCGGACCGGCCTTCCACAGCGGAATCATCGCCGGGAAGTTGAACGGGGTGATACCGGCGACCACGCCGAGCGGCTGCCGAACCGAGTGGACGTCGATGCCCGCGCCGGCCCCCTCGGTGAATTCACCCTTGAGCAGGTGCGGGATCCCGATGGCGAACTCGATGACCTCGATGCCGCGCTGGATGTCACCCTTGGCGTCGGCGTGGGTCTTGCCGTGTTCCATCGACAGCAGGGTGGCGAGTTCATCGGCGTTCTGGTTGACGATGTCGACGAACCGCATCAGCACTCGCGCACGACGCTGTGGGTTCCAGGCGGCCCACTCGCGCTGCGCCTGCACGGCGGTGGCGACCGCGGCGTCGACCTCGGCGGTGGTGGCCAGCGGCACCTTGGCGGCGACCTGCCCCGTACTGGGATTGAACACGTCGGCGAAGCGGCCGTCGGTGGCCGGCACCGCGGCACCGTTGAGGTAATGCGGGATGGAACGGACGGCAGCGTCTGTAGTGGACACGAGGAGATCACCTGATTCGAGAGTCGGGGCAATGCCGGCAGGACCGGCTTCCGCATTAATAGTAGGACATCCAAGTATTTTCGCAACCCCCTCCCACCTGCGGGTTGTCCATTCCCAGATGGTTAGGGTAGCCTCACCTCGATAGTCTGGCTTGTGGAGTTGTGTCTCCCGAGAGCGCGACATCGAAAGGGGTACCAGCCATGTCCGTCGTCATCCTCTACGGCACCGAGACCGGCAACTGCGAATTGGTTGCCGACGCCATCGCCGATGTGCTCGCCGCCGAGCACGATCCGTCGATCTATGACATGAGCGAGTTCGCGGTCGAGGATCTCGACCCGGCCGATTTCCTGATCGCCGTCTGTTCCACCTATGGCGAAGGCGAGCTACCCACCGGCGCCGAGCCGTTCGCCGACGAGCTCGACGAGGTGAACCCCGACCTGACCGGCCTGCGATTCGCACTGTTCGGCCTCGGTGACACCGTCTACGGCGAGACCTTCAATCGCGGCGGTGAGATCATCGCCGGCATGCTCGTCTCCCGCGGCGCCACCCAGGTCGGCGAGCATGCGCGGCACGACAACTCGTCGGCGATCAAGCCGGCGAAACTTGCCGAGGAGTGGGCGCGGGGAATCAGCGGTCTGATCGACCCGGTGTCGGTCAGCTGAGGCTCGACCCGTCCGGCCGGTGAGCGCGGTGCGCGATCTCCTCCGCGCGCACCGCGGCGAGCTTTGTCAGTTCCAGGACCGCACGCACCATCACGGCGAGCACCGCGCCGAGGAACAAGGCCGTCGGCACCGAGACCTTGAGGTTCTCGCCGAGCAGCGCCACCCCGAGTGCCATGGACACCGCCAGTTCCATCACGGTCAGAGCGGGAAACGACGTCTGCAGCTCACCGGCGCCGAATGCGCGCTGCTGCATGAAGATCGCCGCTACTCCCACCACCGCGAACAGGTAGAGCTCGGGATACAGCAGGGCGCGGTTGAGGTCGTGGATCAGACGCACCGCGACCGCCTTCACCAGCAGCGCCGAGACGCCGAACAACGTACCCGCCGCGATCCCGTAACACAGCGACTTGTAGTGCCGGTTGGATCGCTCGGCCACGATGACACAACAGAGCACGCCCACGATGACCGCGCCGACGGTCACCACCACCAACAGCTCGTCGGGCCGTCGCGCCGACGGTTCGGGGCGCGAGATGGCCAGGAACACGGTCACGCAGGCGACCAGCACCGCACCCCACGCCCACTCGATCCGCAGCGGCCACCGATGGTCGGCCCAGGCCTCCATCGGCAGCGCGAACAGGATGGCGAGCACCACCAGCGGTTGCACCAGCAGGATGGACCCGAGTCCAAGCGCGGCGGCCTGCGCCCCGAATCCGGTCACTGCCACGACCGCACCCAACCACCAGCCGCGCGCTATCGCCCCGCTGGCATAGGAGGCCCGCTGACGCATCACGGTGCCACCTGCGATCAGAACGGCCGCCGTCACCGACAGCAGCGCGGGAACCCAGGTATGCACCCGGCCCACCTTAGCGATCGCGTCCCACGGTTCAACCATCCTGGAAGTACGCTGCTCACGGTGTGGATACCGCACCTTGTCGGCTCCGCGTCGTAAGTTGGGATCATGCGGTACCAGTCCGATCTCGAACGCCTGATGACCCTCGACGGCGACACCATCACCGTGGTGTGCGCGTCGCCCGATGCCGTGGTCGGCCTGATCGACGAGGCTGTCGACGAGTACATCGAATTCGACGAGCTTGCCGACGAGCACCTGGCGTCGGGCGCCGACGACGAGGCGGCCTACTGCCGCCAGGAGGCCGCCGCGTGGCGTGCCACGGTGACGCTGCTGCGCACCATCGCCCACGATGTCGGCGCCACCCGTGACGCCGCGATGCGCCGGCCCGACAGCGGTGCCGCATGAGTCGCACGCTGGTGCTGATGCGACACGGAAAGTCCGGATATCCGGCCGGCGTCGGTGACCATGACCGACCACTGGCCGACCGCGGCCGGCGTGAGGCGGCTCTGGCCGGACGCTGGATGACCGACGAGGGCCTGCGCATCGACGCAGTGATCTGCTCGACGGCCACCCGCACCCGGCAGACCCTGGACCGTACCGGCGTCGACGCGCCGGTGGTCTACGTCGACGACGTCTACGGCGGGTCGCCCGACGAAGTACTCGAGGCCGTTCGGGTGCACGCACCCGCCGATGCGTCCACCGTGCTGGTGGTGGGCCACGAGCCGGGAATGCCGGCCACGGCACTGACCCTCGATGCCGACGGCTCCATCGAGCGCTTCCCCACCTCCGCCTACGCCGTCGTCACCGTCGGCACCGACTGGGATCGTGTCGGCCTCGACGTCGACCCCGACGCCCGACTCGTCGGCGTGCGCATCCCGCGCGAGTGACATCGCGCGGTGTCGAGTCCGCGGTGGCCACTCGATCAGCACGTCCGCCTCAGGCGCCGGTGAAGGGGGGCACCGCCACGCACGGCACCGGCGGCGCGTGGGTGGGGTCCAGGGCGCCGAGTACCAGCGCCGCGCTGCGTCGGTTCGAGGTGATCGAGGCGTGGTCGGAACGATCGATCGGGCAGCCGTCCTGCACGACGACGTTCCTGACGTCGGTGCCGGGCGGGCCGTCGAGAATCCCGTTGCTGTACGGGGTCACGATCTCGTCGTCGCGGGTCACGATGTTGGTGTAGGTGACGCCAGGCAGATAGGGAGTCGGTTGCCGCACTGCCTGATTGAACGACGTGTCCGCGGGTGGTGCGACGCACTCGGGGCATGCCGGACGCGAGGGCCGCCCGATGCCGAGCGCCCGGCGGAACGTGTCGATCGCCTCGCCGCGACTGTCGTCGGAGTCGGGATCCTGTCGCCAGTACGGCGCCAACGACACATAGTGGGCGACCTTGTCGCGCCCCCCGAGATATTTCATCCAATACGTGGGGATCTCGGTGCCCTGCGAATGACCGACGATGTCCACCTGACGAGCATCGGTCGCCGCCATCACGTGGTCGGCGAACGCCTTGACCTGCCAGGCGCTGTCGACCTTCGGCCCCAGTCCGCCGAGTGCCGAGGCCGGCCACACCGTCGACAACGACCCGTAGGTGAGTGCGAACACGCAGTAGCCGGCGTTGTGCAGCACCGGCGCCAGCGTGGCCCAGTTGGTCTGCCGCCCACCGCCCGTGCCGTGCACCAGGATCACCGGACGCGGATGGCTCCGCGACGGCCGGCAGCCGAAGTCGTTGGTGCCCGGCAGCGACCCGCCCGGGTGGGAGAGCTCGGCACCGATACCGGCGGTGAAGTCGTAGACGACCGGCAACGGGCGTGGAGTCGCTGCGGCCGGGACGTGGGACACCGCAGCGATTCCCGCGGCCGCCATGACCGCCGTGCCGACGAGGACCATCACCGGCCACAGCCATACCCGCATCAGTCGTCCTCCTCCGGCATCACCAGATCGCACCGCACGCCGAGCAGCCGCACGGGGCGCTCGAGTTCGAAGTTGCCGAGCAGTTCGCCGACGACCGGCGCGATGTCGTCGTAGCCGGTGGTGGGCGCGGCGAGCTTGCGCGACTTGGTCCGCGTGTAGAAGGTCGTGGTCCGCACCGTGACGGCCACCCGGAACACCACGCGCTCCTCGGCGACGATCTCGGTCAACAGGTCGCGGGTCAGTTCCAGAGCTGCCGAGCGCATCTCGTCACGATCGGCGAGATCGGTGGGATAGGTGCGTGACTTGGAATGCGAGCGGGCGAGCCAGGGTTCCTCGGTGATCGTGGCGTCACCGCCGCCCCGGCACAGCACGTAGAGCCAGTTGCCCTGATGGGGACCGAAGATCTCGATCAGCTGCTCGCGCGGGGTGGCGATCAGTTGCTCGACGGTCTCCACCTCGTGTGAGCCGAGCTTGGCGGCGGTTTTGGGCCCCACGCTCCACAGGTCGCGACAGGGCCGGTTGCCCATCAGGGCCAGCCAGTTCTGTTCGTCGAGCAGGTAGACCTTGTCGATGTCGAACGCTGCGAGTGCCCTTGACGCCGGTTCCGGCTTCTTCGCGAAACCGGTGGCCATCTTGGCGCGTTGCTTGTTGTCGGAGATCCCGATAGAGCACTGCAGGCCGGTGCGTTCGAACACGTCGGCCCGGATGCGCCGGGCCAGTTCGCCGATCGAGCTGCGGTCGGCCACGGCTGGTCCGTCGATCGGCTCGACACCCAGATAGGCCTCGTCCCAGCCCCACACCTCGAGCGGATGGCCCGAGGCCCGCAGCACAGCCATGACGTCGGCGGAGGCCACATCGTAGGCGGGTACGTCGAGCGGCAGGTAGACCGCGTCCGGCATCTTGCGATGCGCTGCGCGCAAAGGCATCCCCGCTCGCACGCCGACCGCGCGCGCCTCGTAGGAGGCGCATGTGACGACCTTGCGTGCCTCGGTCGGGTCCCCGTTGCCGCCCACGATCACCGGCACGCCCACGAGCTCCGGACTGCGCAGTCGCTCGACAGAGACCTGGAACTGATCGAGGTCCACATGGATCAGCCATCGATGACGTCGTGCTGCATCGACCACCCGTTCAGCCTACTGCGCCACCTGGACTGCACACCCGGTTCGGCGACTGCGTCGGGTCGGGGCGACCGGTTGCCACGGCAGCACGATCGACCCGACCCGACCCCTCGAACGACGCCCTCCCCTGCGTCGACGTGTGCTGGTCGAGATCCGTCGGACGCGGCAGCACGCCCGTCCACCGAAATCGACCGATCCGCGGTCAGCAGAGCGCTCGACACACTGCGCAGCGACGCCCCGTCGGTGCGTCCATCGCACTCTGACGGGACAAATAAAACCCTCTGACATGCGCAGATGCCATCCTCAACCCACCTACCGGAAAGTAGCTTACCGCCGCGTAACCTACGCTAGGGTAAAGCCGCCTACTTGTAAAGTGGTTCGCGGCACACTGAGTGAACATTCGTGACCCGAACCACGATCACGAGAACATCGCAGGTCAGTTCGACGCTCGGCCCGAGAGGCGCAGCGCAGAGTGCGCCAGGCCGATCGCCCGGCAGCCCTCACCCAACGCATCCGGGTTGTAATCGAGCAGCGACGACGAGCGGGCGTCAGCGCACCGTCGGTCGAATGGCGCCGACCATCGGGTGTGGTCCGGATCGGCGAAAAAGGCACTCGCCTTGCTCAGATAGATCGGCAGCAATCCCGCGCACGATCCGTCGAGCACCGGCACCGCCGCGCTCAGCACTGCACGCAGCAGCGCGCGGTCGTCGTGGAGGGGTCGCGGACGCAGATGCAGTGCACGCGAGGCGGTGTGACAGTTGGTCGGATCGGTCAACGAATACACCGCGACAAACGCAAACGCGACGCGCACGATCCCGAGCCCCTGCGGATCCGCCGCCCAACGCGACTGCCCGGCGATGAGCTCGAGCGCCCGGACCGGAAGCGAAGCGGGGATCTCCCTCAGATCTTCTGCTCGACAATTCTTCTCGTCGATCTCGTCAGCGGCCATCTGCTTCAGGACGCCGATCCGATGAGCATGCTTGCGCAGCATCGCCGACAGCGCGATCGACGCGTCAAAGCTCAGCGCGAACTCCTGCGGAGCATCGAGCAACGCATCGAGGCCGGGAATGACGATGAGCTCTTCGACCTCGACCGCCTCGAGCAACGCTGATGGCCTGCGCACCGAGCCATCGACCCGGCCGCGGATACGTGTGGAAAGTGTGTCGGGCATGATCCCCCTCATCGGACGTGCAGATGCCTGCGTCATACCCAGCCCCGACACCAGGAGCATGACGACCCGAACGGCGGTCGACGCGCATAGTGGCGTCGACGTCGAACAATCTCAAACCGCTTGCCGGAGATGACGGAACCCGTCGACCACCGCCGACCGACCCCGCTACCGACCCCCTGCACACCAAACGCTACTGGCCAGTAGGTTCGATGCGTATCGCTACCGTAGGGTACGGACGGCCGACTGTCCAGAGTCAATTTCCCCTCAGGTGTAACGCATTTGACGCCCGGAGCCCACCCCGATCAGCACACGTCCGTCCTCAGATCACGCAGATATGGATACGTCTCGCGTGACTCCTCGAGGGTCGGGCGATCGAGGTCGACGACGAGCAGCTCCGGCTCGAGTCCAGCCTGCGCCAGCACCGCACTCGTCGGGCTCACCACCGTGCTGCGGCCGCCGTAGACCAGATCGCCTTCTGCACCACAGTAATTGGCGTAGGCGAGGAAGACCTGGCTTTCCAGCGCGCGCGCCGGCAGCAACACTTCCTGCACAACGTCGTAGTCGATCATATTCGCAGTGGGCACGCAGATCAGGTCCGCTCCCCGCCGCGCGCAGGACCGGACCAACTCGGGGAACTCGACCTCGTAACAGGTCAGCAGACCCACTCGCCACCCCGCCCACTCGACGACGGGCGGGCGTGACGAGCCCGGGGCCACCATGCGGCGATCGATGTCGCCGAAGAGCTGAGTCTTGTGATGGGTGGCGATCGCGGACCCGAGCCGATCGACGAGACGGATGGCATTGAACCGCCGACCGTCGGGGGCAAGCTCCACGCAGCCGTACAGGATGGCGATGTCGTGGCTGCGCGCGATGTCGCGGACCCGTTGGGCCACTGGGCCGTCCGGGGCATCGGCGAGCCGATCGGCCGCATCGGGACCGATGGCGTAGCCGGTCACCACCATCTCCGGGGCGATCAACAGCTGCGCTCCGCGCGCCGTCGCCACAGCCGCCGTCGCATCGAGGCGGGTCAGGTTGGCTTCGACCTGAAGCGGCCGGGATTCGCACTGCCACAGCGCTATTCGTACATCGATGTCGGCCACGACGCTCACCCGCCGATGTCGATCGGCCCGAGTTCGGCGTAGCGGTCGCCCGGGCCGGGATTGTCGGGATGGCTGCGGCCACCGAAATGATTCAGCACGCCCCAGACCGCGTTGAGCGCGGTCTGCACCGCCCCCTCGACCCAGGCCGGCATGAACGAGACGTCGTCGCCGGCGATGAAGATGCCACGCTCGGCCTCGGACAGGCGTTCCTGGCCGTAGAAGTGTCCGTACATGCGGGTGTTGTAGCGGTAATGCCCGGGCAATGCACCCTTGAAAGCGCCCAGGAAATGCGGTTCGTTCTCCCAGGACACGGTGATCGGTCGCCCGACGATGTGCTCGGCGATGTCCACGTCGGGGTAGATCTTGCGCAGGGCGTCGAGCATCAACGACACCCGCTTCTCCACCGGATGTGGCAGCACTTTGAGTGCGTCGCTCATCCAGCTATAGCTCAGGCAGATCACCCCAGGACGGTCGGGGCCGTTGTCGAACAGGTAGGTACCCCGGGTCAACCGGTCGGTCAGCGTCATGCTCAGCACATCGCGGCCGGTCGCCGGGTCGCGTTCAGTCCAGAACGGTCGGTCCACCATCACGAAGGTCTTCGACGACTGCATGTAGCGCGTCCGATCCAGGGCCATCCACAGGTCCTGGCTGAACAGGCTTTCATCGCAGTCGATCTCGGTGGACAGCAACCACGCCTGACAGGTCGCCACGACGGCCGGGAACTCACGGGCGTCGCCCCAGCGGTCGACGACCTCGATCCGGCCCGGCGCGACACGGCGGATCGCGGACGCACCTGCCCGCGGCACTCCGCTGTGCAGCGACGACAGACTCGTCCCGACCGGCCAGTACCGGATGCGGGCCGGACTGTCCGACCAGAGCCGCCGGGGCACCTGCTCGACCCCGCCCACGATCAGGTGCTGCTCGGTGTCACAGTTGGTGACCACCACGCGCAGGATTTCCAGCATCGAATTGGCGAAGTCGGAATCCCATCCGCCGGTGCCGAATCCGACCTGCCCGAACAGCTCGCGATGCCGGAAGGTCAGCGACCCGAATTCGTCGGAGGTGGCCAAGAAGTCGTAGAAGCTGCGGTCATCCCAATCCACCACCAACCGGTTCCACAGGTCCTTGAGCCGACCGGTGTCGCGGTTGCGGATGGCATCCTGCAGCGCTGAGAACCCGGCAACGCGTTCGAGTGCGCTGTCCCAGGCCTTTTCGATCTCGGTGTAGATGGGCGGAAGATCGGCGAGGGTGCGGGCATAGAGCGTCTCGCCACCAAGGTCGATGACCGTGGAGCCGGCCGCCGGCGTCAACGGATTCGGGAACGGCCGCGACCGCAGACCGAAGGTGTCGACGTAGTGGAAGAACGTCGACGACGAGATCGGGAACCTCATGCCGCCGAGTTCGGCGACTTCCGGCTCACCGGGCACGAAGTGCTCGCTGCGCAGGCGACCACCGATGCGTTCGGGTTCGTAGACCACCGGGCGCAGGCCGATCTTCATCAGCTCGTAGGCGGCCACCATCCCCGCCATCCCGGCGCCGATCACGGCGACCTCCGAGCCGAGCGCGTCGGCGGGCACCGACCCGATCCCGGCCGGATGCGTGATCCAGTCGTCGTAGGCGAACGGGAAGTCCGGACCGTAGATGGTCACCGGCCGATCGGGGTGCACAACGCTCAAGGATATTGCGTGGGCGCGGCATGCGTCGGACACCGCCGAAAAGACTCGCCGAAGGGGAATCTTCTCGGCTCGCGCATCGAGGACCGAATATGTCCTCGATGCCGGTCACACTGAACTCACCCACATTCACTGACCACACACGAGAGGCATCGTCATGGACTGGACACTCGAAGTCGCGTTTCTCCCCGTCACCGACGTCGACCGCGCCAAGGACTTCTACACCCGGATCGGATTCCATCCCGACCACGACCAGTCGCCCAGCGACGACATCCGATTCGTGCAGATGACCCCGCCCGGATCCGCCTGTTCCATCGCCTTCGGCAAGGGCATCGTCGAAGACCCCGGACCCAACGTGGGCCAGTTGATGCTGTGCGTGTCCGATATCAACGCGGCACGTACCCAACTCCTGGACGCAGGGGTCGACGCCAGCGAAGTCGATGTGCAGCCGTGGGGACACTTCGTCTACTTCGACGACCCGGACGGAAACCACTGGAACGTGCAGTACCTGCCGTATCGCTACGAGAGTTGACCGCCGGCACGCGCGTCCGCCGTTTCCCGTGCGGCGGACGCGCGCGGGCACGACACTGAGAGGTATGCAATCGGGCGCACCGGGCGGCACAAAGGGTACCGATCCGACCGTTCTCCTCGGCACGATCGTCAACCCCGCAGGTCTGATCCTCGCCAAAACCGTGCCACAGGTCCGGGTGCCGGCGTTTGCCTCCCCCGGGCTCGGTGCCAGTCCGACCTGGCACGCGTTCGCCGCCGATCAGGTCGGTATCGCGTTCACCGATGCCATCGGCGTCGTCGGCGATCAGCGCATCCGTGTCGACCTCGAAGCGATGCACACTCTCGATGCGACCCTGGTGTGGGCGCCCGGCGAGTTCTTCGACCAAGCCGGCGCTCCGGTGCCGCAGTGTGCGCGCGGAACATTGCGCCGGGTCGTCGACAGCCTGGGCCGCACCGGTCTGCGCGCGATGGTGGGGCATGAACTCGAGTTCATGCTGACCGGCCCGGAAGGACAGCAACTGCCGGCACACCTGTGGGCCCAGTACGGCGCGGCCGGTGTCCTGGAACACGAACAGTTTGTCCGTGAGGTGTTGGCGGACTGTCATGCGGCGGGCGTCGGCGTCGAGCAATTTCATCCCGAGTACGGCCGCTCGCAGTTCGAACTGTCCATCGAACCCCGCGACCCGGTTGCCGCCGCCGATCAGGTGGTGTTGGCGCGGATCGTTCTCGGTCGCGTCGCCCGACGGCACGGATTGCGCGTCAGCTTCTCACCCAAGCCGTTTGCCGACGGCGTTGGATGCGGAGCACACCAACACATCTCGCTGATGCAGGACGATCAACCGCTGTTCTCCGGCGGGCCCGGGCCAACCGGGCTGAGGGCGCTGGGCGCGAACGCGATCGCCGGGCTCGTCGACGCAATGGTCGACTTGCAAGGCGTATTGAGCGGCTCGGTCGTCTCGGGGCTACGGATGCTGCCCGGACAATGGGCCGGCGCGTTCGCGTGCTGGGGCGTGGAGAACCGCGAAGCTGCGGTCCGCCTCATCCGTTCCGGTCCGGCCACCCCGCGCGGCGCGAACGTCGAGGTCAAAGCCATCGACCCCTCTGCCAACGTGTACTTCGCGACCGCAGCGATCCTCGGTGCGGCGGCTCTCGGCATCGCACTGGAGATGCCGTTGCCACCGGAGGTCACCGTGGACCCGGCCACGCTGACCGACCAGCAGCGCGCCGAAGCCGACATCGCACCGCTGTCCGCGGATCAACGCGCGATCGTCGACACCTTGGATGCTTCGACAACGGTGCGGGCGATTCTCGGCGACCCGGCGGTCGATGCCCTGGTCGCCGTGCGCGGCTATGAGGTGGACAACTTCCCCGACCACACGGCCGACACTCTGACCGAGCGGTTCCGCCTCGCCTGGAGCGTGTGACCCGATGGCGTCGCCGGGGCCGATCGCCGAACACGTCGCGACGATGCCGCTCATCGATCACCATGTGCACGGCTGCTGGATCGACAGCGTCGACCGCACCCGCTTCGAGAATGCCTTGAATGAGGCGAACACCGAGCCGGTGTCCGCCGACGATGCGCCCTTCGATACGCAGATAGGGTTCGCGCTGCGCCGCTGGTGTGCGCCGATTCTCGGCTTGCCGGTGCACGCACCGGCGGACGTCTACTGGGCTCGGCGCGCAGAGTCGGCGGAGGTCGACATCGCACATCGGTTCCTGCGTGCCGCCGGTGTGTCCGACTGGGTCGTCGACACCGGGCTGCCGGGCGTGGCAGATGTCGACCTGCTGGCCCGGTGGTCGGGGTCTGCCGCGCACGAGGTGCTCCGGCTCGAATCGATCGCCGAGGATGCGGTCACGCGCGGCGGCAGCTACGCGGATGCCTTCGACGAGATCCTCGCCGAACGAGCCCGAGATGCGGTGGGCGCCAAGTCGATCATCGCCTATCGCGGCGGGTTCGACGGGGATCTCACCGAGCCGGAGCCGGCGCAGGTCGAGGACGCCGCCCGACGCTGGCGCGAGGTCGGCGGCACCCGACTCACCGATCGCACGCTGCTGCGTTTCGGACTGCATCGCGGGCTACGGCTGGGCAAGCCACTGCAGTTGCACGTGGGACTCGGTGATCGCGATGCCGACCTGCACCGCACCAATCCCCTACTGCTTCTCGACTTTCTGCGCACCAGCGGCACCACGCCGGTCATGCTGCTGCACTGTTATCCGTTCGAACGCGAAGCCGGATATCTAGCCCAGGCGTTCAGCAACGTCTACGTCGACGTCGGGCTCGCGGTGAACCATCTCGGCGCCCGCGCCCCCGAACTGATCGCACGTTCGCTCGAGTTGGCACCCTTCCGCAAGGTGCTCTACTCGTCGGATGCGTACGGTCCGGCCGAGCTCCACTACCTGGGCGCGCAGCTGTGGCGGCATGGCCTGGCGAAGGTCCTGCAACGATTCGTCGACTCCGACGCGTGGGCACTCGACGACGCGCTACGGGTGGCCGAGCTGATCGGGTCCGGGAATGCGCGGCGGGTGTACGGGCTCACTGGCGATGTGCGATTGACCGCATCAGCCCGCTGACCGACCCCTTCGCCATACTGTCTGCTGTGCATGCAGTGAATCTGGCGGCCGTCGGCCCGATTGAATTTGCCGTGCCGGTGTGGGCAACAGCGATAGCGCTGGTCGTGGTACTGATCATCGCCTGGGCGTTCGGCGGCGTGGCCCGCTGGACCCTTCGCGATCGGGCGAAGATGAACGTGACGACCTCCATCGTCTTGTCGATCGTCGGTACCGCCATCGGACTGTTGATCGCCGGCGCGCTGGACTCGAACCTGAAGCTGTGGAGCGGGCTGACCGTGATCCTCGGGCTGGTGGGGTCCATCGCCGCCGTGTTCACCTACACCGCGGTGATCGCACGGGTTCATCCGCCGCGCGCCACTCTGACCGAACTGATGGCCGCAGGCGAGTCCGATCGGCTGGAGTTCAAATCGACCGCGCGGGTCAACATGCACACCGGCGAGAAGGACGCCCGCATGGAGCATGTGATCGTCAAGACGGTGTCCGGCTTCCTCAACTCCGGCGGGGGCACGTTGCTGATCGGTGTCGACGACGACGGCCGGCCACTGGGCCTCGACCGCGACTACGCGACGTTGAAGGTGCCCGACGCCGACCGCTTCGAGTTGTGGCTGCGAGACCTGTTCTCGACGTCGTTCGGGCAGAACGCGGCCGCGGCCATCGGGGTCACGATCGAGGACGTTGCAGCCGACGACGGTCAACGACCGGTGTGCCGGATCATCTGCTCGCCGTCGACGAGACCGGTGTATCTGCGGCCCGGCAAGAAGGCCGATCCCGAGTTCTGGGTGCGCAGCGGCAATTCCACTCGCCAACTCACCATCGACGAGGCTGCCGAATACATCATGAGTCGTTGGCCGCTGGGTGCCGGGTCGGCGATCGCGGCGCAGGTTCGGGCGGCGGTGCGGTTCTCGATCGACCGCTGAGCCTGCCCTGTTCTGTGGATTCGTAGTATGAAGCGGCACGTCGAGCCGCTTCATACTACGAAATCGGTTGCGGCTCTTCGGTGGCATGCGAATTGGTGAGAGTCAGCGCGCCGAATCCGGCGATCAGACCGACGACCACAGCCAGCACCGCGTAGGTGATCCGCTCACCGTGGAAGAACGATGTCACCAGATCGGTGCTCCACACCCCTGCGGGCAACGTCGCCGTCACCAGCACCGCGATCAAGGTGCCGACGACTGCGGTGCCGATGCTGGTCCCCACCTCCTGGGCAGTGTCGTTGAGGGCGGCGCCGATCGAGGTGCGGTTCTCCGGCATCGCATCGACCAGAGCCACCGCACAGATGGTCATCACCGTGCGCAGCCCGATGGTCAGCGTCACCATGAAGACGGCGATCGCGAGGTACCCGTGGTCGACGCCCCAGGCGAGACCGGCCAGTGAACCGCCCAGCAGCACCGCACCGACCAGACACGCGATCCGATGCCCGAACCGCTTGGCCAACCCCTCGGAGATCGGCGTCGCAGCGATCATCGTGATGATCATCGGTAGGTTCGCCAGGCCGGCCTTCATCGGGCTCCACCCGTAGGCGTACTGGAAGTGCAGGATGAGACCGAACATCACGCCGGCCATGGCGATCGAGGTGCCGATCTGAGCGATGGCAGCGCCACGCACGGTGCCCGAGGTGAACACGCCGAGATCCAGCATCGGTTGGGCCGTGCGGCGCTCGTGCCAGACAAAGGTTGCCAGGGCGAGCACCGCGCCCAGCCCACACCCGATTGTGATGAGCGAGGCCCATCCGTGTTCCACGGCGCTGGTCAGCATGTAGCAGGCGAGGCCGATGGTGGCGATGCTCAACACGGCCCCGGGCAGGTCGAGCCGGTCGTCGGTGAGGTCCTCGGGACGATCGGCCGGCACACCGAGGCGCACCCCGATCCACGCGATCAGTGCGATCGGCGCGTTCACCACCAGCAGCCACTCCCAGCTGAGGTGGACCAATGCGGTGCCGCCCAGCAGCGGCCCGAGGATGAAGCCGCTCATGCCGACGATGATCATCAGCGTCATCGCACGCATCCTCAGTCTGTCGCTCTCGAAGAGCCGGAATACCAGCGAGTTGGTGATCGGCGCCATCGCGGCCGCCGCAACACCGAGCGCAGCGCGCAGCGCGATCAGCTCACCGGCGGAATGGACGAGGACGACGCCGAGACTGATCAGGCCGAAAGCGAATAGGCCGACAAGCAGCACGCGTCGTCGGCCGAGGCGATCGGCGGCGGAGCCCGCGGTGAGCAACAGTCCGCCGAACGTCAGCGAATAGGCGGCGGTCACCCACTGCAATGCAGTGGTTCCACTGCCGAGATCACGGCCGATCGTCGGCAGGGCGATGGTGAGCAGGGTGTTGTCGACCATCTCCACGAAGAAGGCCAAGCACAGCGCCGCGAGCGGAATCCACGCGGCGCTCAGTGACCCATAGGTGCGGGTCGGGGAAGTTTGGGTAGCGGCGGTCATCGCAGCACCTCCTTTCGTCGAACGTTGTTCGGTTCTCGAACATAGTTCGATACTAGAACGGCGTTCGATCCGTGACAAGACAGCGAGGGGCAATGTGATGGGATAGACGAATGGCACCTGGAGCGCGTGGGACCCGGCGTCGCGTCACGCATTCACTCGAGGCCGTCGTCGAGACGGCGGTGGCACTGCTCGACGAGGCCGGCGAACCGGCCCTCACCTTCCGAGCGCTGGCCGCGCGTCTGGGCGGCGGGGTCGGCAGCATTTACTGGTATGTGTCCAACAAGGACGAATTGCTCGACCGCGCGACTGACCATGTGGTTGCCGGAATGCTGTCGGACACCGAGGATCTCGCCGCCGACGGGGACCCGATCGACAACACCCGGGGTATCGCGGTGGCCGTCTTCACGGCTATCGAGAAGCGGCCCTGGCTGGCCGCATACTTCATGCGCAACACGACCATTCAGTCCAACGCGCTACTGCTCTACGAACGCATCGGCGAACAGGTGATGCGATTGGGCCTTCCGCCCCGGGAGTGTTTTCACGCGGTATCGGCGATTCTCGGTTATGTCATCGGCGTGGCCGCCGACCTCGGACAGGACCCACCGCAGGAGGTCCTCGACGGCACGGTCGCCGCGGAGACCTATCTACACGGCGTCGCCGACAATTGGCGCGCACTCGACCCGGAGCGCTTCCCGTTCATGCACTACATCGTCGACGAGTTCGACGGTCACCGCGACATCGATCAGTTCCGAGCCGGACTGGAGCTGTTGCTGGAGGGGCTCCGGCTACAAGCCGAGGGGTAGGGCCGAGTTCCGGCCGCAGTCGCCGGAGGCCGTTGGCGATGAGGGTTGCGTGATCTCGATACGCCCTCGGCTAGCGCCTCGGACTACTCCTTGGATCGAGTAGCCGCGAACGTAGTGAGTGGCGTATCGAGATCGATCGGCGGGTGAACGCGAACGGCCCCCGCACTCGAAAGTGCGGGGGCCGTTTGCGATTCGGCTTACGTGATCTCGATACGTCCTCGGCTAGCGCCTCGGACTACTCGATCACCAGTGGAAGCTAGCGCCTCGGACTACTCGATCACCAGTGGAAGCGGCGCGGGGACCTCGGCGACCGGACTCGCCGGGGCAGGGCGGGCTAGCGCCTCGGACTACTCCTTGGATCGAGTAGCCGCGAACGTAGTGAGTGGCGTATCCGCTGGATCGAGCTTGTCGAGATCGAGATCGATCGGCGGGTGGAGGCTACCGGTAGTCGTTGGAGAAGCCGTAGTCGTCCAGCGGCACCGCAGCGCCGGCAGGAGCACCGAAGGTGCCGTCCGGGCTGTAGTAGGTGTCGTCGTAGGACGGCACCGCGTAGGCCGCGGCGCGTGCCTCTTCGGTCGGCTGCACCTGGATGTTGCGGTACCGGTTGATGCCGGTACCGGCCGGGATCAGCTTACCGATGATCACGTTCTCCTTGAGACCGATCAGCTTGTCGCTGCGGCTGTTGATGGCCGCATCGGTCAGGACACGCGTGGTCTCCTGGAACGACGCCGCCGACAACCACGACTCGGTCGCGAGGCTTGCCTTGGTGATACCCATCAGCACGGGACGTCCGGCGGCGGGCTCGCCACCCTCGGTCACGACGCGACGGTTCTCCGACTCGAACTCGGAACGCTCGGTGAGCGAACCGGGCAGGAACTCGGTGGCACCGGAGTCGATGATCGTCACGCGACGCAGCATCTGACGCACGATGGTCTCGATGTGCTTGTCGTGGATCGACACACCCTGGCTGCGGTAGACCTCCTGGACCTCGTTGACCAGGTGCACCTGCACCTGACGCGGCCCCATCACGCGCAGCACCTCGTGCGGGTTCGCCGAACCCTCCATGAGCTGCTGGCCCACATCGACGTGGTCGCCGTCGGCCAGCAGCCGCTCGGAACCGTCGTCGTGCTTGAACACGCGCAGACGCTGACGCTTCGAGATCTTGTCGTAGACAACCTCTTCGGAGCCATCATCGGGGATGATGGTGATCTTGTAGAAGCGGTCGTCGTCCTCGAGGCGCACCCGGCCGGAGACCTCCGCGATCGGCGCGACACCCTTGGGCACGCGCGCCTCGAAGAGCTCCTGGACGCGGGGCAGACCGCCGGTGATGTCCTCACCGACGCCACCCTGGTGGAACGTACGCATCGTCAGCTGGGTACCGGGCTCACCGATCGACTGAGCCGCGATGATGCCGACGGCCTCGCCGATGTCGACGAGCTTGCCGGTCGCCATCGAACGCCCGTAGCAGTGCGCGCACACCCCGGTGCCGGTGGCACAGGTGAGCACCGACCGCACCTTGACCTGGGTGATACCGGCCGCGAGGAGTGCCTCGATGGCCGGGTCGCCGAGGTCGTGGCCGCGTTCGACGATGACGTTGCCGTTCTCGTCGAGCGCGTCGGTCGCCAACGTGCGTGCGTAGGTGGAGGTCTCCACATGCGCATCGCGGATCAGCGTGCCGTCGGGCATCTTCTCGGCGATGGTCGTGTTGATGCCGCGCTCGGTGCCGCAGTCGGTCTCGCGAACGATGACGTCCTGGGACACGTCCACCAGGCGACGGGTCAGGTAACCCGAGTCGGCGGTACGCAACGCGGTGTCGGCCAGACCCTTACGGGCACCGTGGGTGTTGATGAAGTACTCGGCCACGGTCAGACCCTCGCGGAACGAGGACTTGATCGGACGCGGGATGAACTCACCCTTCGGGTTGGTCACCAGACCCTTCATGCCCGCCAGCGAGCGGATCTGGGTCATGTTGCCCGCCGCACCCGACTTCACGATCATCGGGATCGGGTTGTCGTCCGGGTAGTGAGCCTCCATGACCTGTCCGACCTCTTCGGTGGCCTGCTTCCAGATCTCGACGAGTGCGTCACGACGCTCTTCCGGAGTCAACGCACCGCGCTGGAACTTGCGCTCCAGACCGTCGGCCCGCTCCTCGTACTTGTCGAGGATCTCCTTCTTCTGCGGCGGCACCAGCACGTCGGCCATCGACACGGTCACACCCGAACGGGTGGCCCAGTAGAAGCCGACGTCCTTGAGCTTGTCGACGGTCTGGGCGACCACGATCATCGGATACCGCTCGGCCAGGTCGTTGATGATGACGGCCTGACGCTTCTTCGGCATCTGCTCGTTGACGAACGGGTACTCCACCGGGAGCAGCTCGTTGAACATGACGCGACCCAGCGTGGTGTCGCAGTACCAAGCCTGACCGTAGGTCCAGCCGTCCGGAAACAGCTCGGCCTCGATCTCGGCCGGCGGACGCTGATCGGTCAGCCGCACCTTGATGCGCGACTGCACGGTCAGTGCACCGAGGTCGACAGCCATGATGGCCTCGGCCGGACTCGAGTAGACGCCGCGCTCGACATCGTCGTTCGATGCCGGGCTGTACTCGCCTGCCGCGCCTTCCTTCAGCGTGGTCAGGTAGTACAGGCCGGTCACCATGTCCAGACGCGGCATGGCGAGCGGACGGCCCGATGCCGGCGACAGGATGTTGTTGCTCGACAGCATCAGGATGCGCGCCTCGGCCTGTGCCTCCGCGGACAGCGGGAGGTGCACGGCCATCTGGTCGCCGTCGAAGTCGGCGTTGAACGCCTCACAGACCAGCGGGTGCAACTGGATGGCCTTGCCTTCCACCAGCTGCGGCTCGAAGGCCTGGATGCCGAGGCGGTGCAGCGTCGGTGCGCGGTTGAGCAGCACCGGGTGCTCGCCGATGACCTCTTCGAGCACGTCCCACACGGCGGGGCGCTGACGCTCCACCATGCGCTTGGCCGACTTGATGTTCTGTGCCTGGTTCAGGTCGACCAGACGCTTCATCACGAACGGCTTGAACAGCTCGAGCGCCATCAGTTTCGGCAGACCGCACTGGTGCAGCTTGAGCTGCGGGCCGACGACGATGACCGAGCGGCCCGAGTAGTCGACGCGCTTGCCGAGCAGGTTCTGACGGAAACGACCCTGCTTGCCCTTGAGCAGATCCGAGAGCGACTTCAGCGGGCGGTTGCCCGGTCCGGTGACCGGACGGCCGCGACGACCGTTGTCGAACAGGGCGTCCACCGACTCCTGCAGCATCCGCTTCTCGTTGTTGACGATGATCTCGGGCGCACCGAGGTCGATCAGTCGCTTGAGGCGGTTGTTGCGGTTGATGACGCGGCGATACAGGTCGTTGAGGTCGGAGGTGGCGAAGCGGCCACCGTCGAGCTGCACCATCGGACGCAGCTCCGGCGGGATCACCGGCACCGCGTCGAGCACCATACCCAGCGGGCTGTTACCCGACTGCTGGAAAGCCGCGACCACCTTCAGTCGCTTGAGCGCACGCAGCTTCTTCTGGCCCTTGCCGTTGCGGATGGTGTCGCGCAGCGAGTCGGCCTCGGCGTCGATGTCGAAGTTCTCCAGGAGCTTCTTGATCGCCTCGGCACCCATCGCGCCGGTGAAGTACTCACCGAAACGCTCGTCGAGCTGACGGTAGAGCTTCTCGTCGATAATCAGCTCGCCCGGGCTCAACTTGGTGAACTTGTCCCAGATCTCCTCGAGCTCGTCGAGCTGCCGCTGGGCCTGATCACGCATGCGCCGCATCTCGCGCTCGGCACCGTCACGCACCTTGCGGCGCACATCGGCCTTGGCGCCCTCGGCCTCGAGTTCAGCCAGGTCGGCCTCGAGCTTCTGCTGACGCTCGTTCAGGTCGACGTCGCGCTGATCGGCGACGGCCTTCTTCTCGACCTCCATCTCGGCCTCACGGGTCGACAGCTCCGCGTGACGCAGCTCGTCGTCGACCGACGTGATGACATAGGCGGCGAAGTAGATGATCTTCTCGAGATCCTTCGGCGCCAGGTCGAGCAGGTAGCCCAGCCGGCTCGGCACACCCTTGAAGTACCAGATGTGGGTGACCGGGGCGGCCAGCTCGATGTGGCCCATCCGCTCACGCCGCACCTTGGCGCGGGTCACCTCGACGCCGCAGCGCTCACAGATGATGCCCTTGAAGCGGACGCGCTTGTACTTGCCGCAGTAGCACTCCCAGTCGCGGGTCGGGCCGAAGATCTTCTCGCAGAAGAGTCCGTCCTTCTCCGGCTTGAGGGTGCGGTAGTTGATGGTCTCGGGCTTCTTGACCTCACCGTACGACCAGTTGTGGATGTCATCGGCCGTGGCGAGACCGATCTTCAGTTCGTCGAAGTAATTGACGTCGAGCACTTGTTACCTTTCGAGAGCTCTTAAGTCTGGTTCGTCGGTGGGGTCAGTTGGCCAGATCGTCAACCGTCGCGGACTCGTTGCGCGACAAGTTGATTCCCAGGTTCGCCGCCGCACGCTCGAGATCCTCGTCGTCGGAGTCCTGCATGGTGATCGCGGCACCGTCGGAGGAGAGCACCTCCACGTTCAGGCACAGCGACTGCAGCTCCTTGAGGAGCACCTTGAACGACTCGGGGATCCCCGGCTCGGGGATGTTCTCGCCCTTGACGATCGCCTCGTACACCTTCACGCGGCCGACCACGTCGTCGGACTTGATGGTCAGCAGCTCCTGCAGCGTGTAGGCGGCGCCGTAGGCCTGCATGGCCCAGCACTCCATCTCACCGAAGCGCTGACCACCGAACTGCGCCTTACCGCCGAGCGGCTGCTGGGTGATCATCGAGTACGGACCGGTCGAACGCGCGTGGATCTTGTCGTCGACCAGGTGGTGCAGCTTGATGATGTACATGTAGCCAACCGAAACCGGATACGGGAACGGCTCGCCGGAACGACCGTCGAACAGCGTCGCCTTGCCGTCGCTGTTGACCATCACCTCGCCGTCGCGGTTGGGCAGCGTCGAGCCCAGCAGGCCCTGCAGCTCCTCCTCGCGCGCGCCGTCGAACACCGGGGTGGCGGTGTTGGTGTCGGGCTCGGCGGAGTACATCTCCTCGGGCAGCTTCGACGCCCAATCCGGCACACCGGAGGCCACGTTGATGTTCCAGCCGGCCTTGGCCACCCACCCGAGGTGGGTTTCCAGGATCTGGCCGATGTTCATACGACGCGGCACACCGTGGGTGTTCAGGATGATGTCGACGGGCGTGCCGTCAGGCAGGAACGGCATGTCCTCCTGCGGAAGGATCTTGCCGATGACGCCCTTGTTGCCGTGGCGGCCGGCCAACTTGTCGCCGTCCTGGATCTTGCGCTTCTGAGCCACGTACACACGCACGAGCTCATTGACGCCGGGAGCCAGATCGTCGTCGTCGTCGCGGCTGAACACGCGCACACCGATGACCTTGCCGGTCTCGCCGTGCGGCACCTTCAGCGAGGTGTCACGCACCTCGCGCGCCTTCTCACCGAAGATCGCACGCAGCAGTCGCTCCTCCGGGGTCAGCTCGGTCTCACCCTTCGGGGTGACCTTGCCGACCAGGATGTCGCCGTCACGGACCTCGGCACCGATACGCACGATGCCGCGCTCGTCGAGATCGGCGAGGACCTCGTCGGAGACGTTCGGGATGTCCCGGGTGATCTCCTCGGCGCCGAGCTTGGTGTCGCGGGCGTCGATCTCGTGCTCCTCGATGTGGATCGAGGTGAGGGTGTCCTCTTCGACGAGACGCTGGCTCAGGATGATCGCGTCCTCGTAGTTGTGGCCCTCCCACGGCATGATCGCGACGAGCAGGTTCTTGCCCAGCGCCATCTCGCCGTCTTCGGTGCACGGACCGTCGGCCAGCACCTGGCCGGTCTCGACACGCTGCCCCTCGTCCACGATCGGGCGCTGGTTGGCGCAGGTGCCGTGGTTGGAGCGGGCGAACTTGCGCATCCGGTAGGTGTCGCGGCTGCCGTCGTCGGCCATCACGGTGATGTAGTCGGCGGAGACCTCTTCGACGACACCGGTCTTGTCGGAGACGATGACGTCGCCGGCGTCGACGGCGGCGCGCAGCTCCATACCGGTACCCACCAGCGGCGACTCGTTACGCACCAGCGGCACGGCCTGACGCTGCATGTTGGCACCCATCAGGGCACGGTTGGCGTCGTCGTGCTCGAGGAACGGGATCATCGCGGTCGCGACCGACACCATCTGGCGCGGCGAGACGTCGAGGTAGTCGACCTGATCCGGGTTGACGAACTCCACCTCGGAGCCCTTCTTGCGGACCAATACACGGCCGTCGGTGATCTGCCCGTTCAGGTCGTAGTTCGTGTTCGCCTGGCCGACGAGGTAGCGGTCCTCTTCGTCGGCGGTCAGGTACTTGACGCTGTCGGTAACCACACCGTTCTCGACCTTGCGGTACGGGGTTTCGATGAAGCCGAACGGGTTCACCCGCGCGTACACCGACAGCGAACCGATCAGACCGATGTTGGGCCCCTCAGGGGTCTCGATCGGGCACATGCGGCCGTAGTGGCTCGGGTGCACGTCGCGCACCTCGAGGCCGGCACGCTCACGACTCAGACCGCCCGGGCCCAGCGCCGACAGACGACGCTTGTGGGTCAGACCCGACAGCGGGTTGTTCTGGTCCATGAACTGCGACAGCTGGCTGGTGCCGAAGAACTCCTTGATCGCCGCCACGACGGGACGGATATTGATCAGGGTCTGCGGGGTGATCGCCTCGACGTCCTGGGTGGTCATGCGCTCACGCACGACACGCTCCATGCGCGACAGACCCACACGGATCTGGTTCTGGATCAGCTCGCCGACGGTACGCAGACGACGGTTGCCGAAGTGGTCGATGTCGTCGACCTCCACCGGAACCTCCACGCCGCCGGGGACGGTCATGTAGGTGGTGGTGTGCGGGTCGGCCTCGTGCAGACGCACCAGGTACTCGACCGTGGCGATGATGTCCTCGCGGGTCAGCACGCCCTCGCCCGACATCGGGTTGTCGGTGAGGCCGAGCTTCTTGTTGATCTTGTAGCGGCCGACGCGGGCGAGGTCGTAGCGCTTCTCCTTGAAGAACAGGTTCTCCAGGAGGTTCTCCGCGGACTCCTTGGTCGGCGGCTCACCCGGACGCAGCTTGCGGTAGACCTCGAGCAGCGCCTCGTCCTGGTTGGCGGTGTTGTCCTTCTCCAGGGTGGACATCATGATCTCGGAGAAACCGAAGCGCTCGGTGATCTCCTCGGTGGTCAGGCCCAGCGCCTTGAGCAGCACGGTGACCGGCTGGCGACGCTTGCGGTCGATGCGAACGCCCACAGTGTCGCGCTTGTCGACGTCGAACTCGAGCCAAGCACCACGGCCCGGGATCACCTTGACGGTGTGCAGGTTCTTCTCGGTGGCCTTGTCGATCGAGGAGTCGAAGTAGACGCCCGGGCTGCGCACCAGCTGGCTCACCACGACACGCTCGGTGCCGTTGATGATGAAGCTGCCCTTGTCGGTCATGATCGGGAAGTCGCCCATGAACACGGTCTGCGACTTGATCTCGCCGGTGTTGTTGTTGATGAACTCCGCGGTGACGAACAGCGGCGCCGCATAGGTCATGTCCTTGTCCTTGCACTCCTCGACGGAGGCCTTGACCTCGTCGAAGTGCGGCTCGGAGAAGGACAGCGACATCGAGCCGGAGAAGTCCTCGATGGGGGACAGTTCGTGCAGGATGTCCTCGAGACCACCGGTGGGGTTGTCGTCACCACGGGCAATGGCCTTGGCACGCCACTCGGGGGTACCCACGAGCCACTCGAAGGAATCGAGCTGGAGGTCGAGGAGTCCGGGGACCTCCAGTGGCTCGTCGATCTTTGCAAAAGATGCGCGCTTGGGCGCGCCGGGGATGGTTGAGGTGGACTGGCGGTCGAGTGCCAAGATGCGTCCTTCCAACACGAAGTGTTCTACCTAGCTCGGTGCTTGGCTTGATGGGCCGTTCGCTGGTGGCACCTGCAACTTCGGCGATCACCACGAGCACACACAGCAAAGGTGGCCAGAGGAAGGATCGGTACATGGACAGGAGGCAGCCAGCGCAACGTCCAACTGTAGCAGAAAATAGACGCACTTTGTCAAGCCACGTCTGGAAGCGAGTTCGCGCGGGTGGCTGCCTGCACGTCATTCGCTGGTGACAGCGTGGCCCGACATCGCCGATACGTCAAGCGCTACGCGCATATTTGGGTCAGAAAACTGGCGCCTTACCTGCGCAGAGCCGGGGCAGGCCGGCATTCCGGGAGCGAAAAACACCTCCGACGGGCACTCGAGTAGATCCGGCAACGACACGGCGGTCGCGGCACGCTTGTAATCGGGCGCATGTCGGGGGGGCTTCTCGGGACCTGGATGCCCGGGGTCGGTCAGAACGCGTCGACCTTGTTGATCAGCCAGGCGTCACCCTGCTTGATCATGCCGAACTGGTATCGCGGCGCGGCACTCTGTCCGGCGATCCCGGCCTGCTGCTGGCTCACGATCATGTTGACGACGACCTGGGCGGTGTCGCCGTCATCGCCACCGCTCAGGTCGGCGACGCCCACCGATTCCACCCGGCAGTCGGCGACCGCCTTGGTCTGATTGAGGATGTCGCGTTGTTGAGGCAGATACTCGTCGAACTCCGTCAACGCCTGGCCGGTCAGGACCGCCCGCGCCTCGCCGGCCCATTTGTCGATGTCGACGGTGTTGACGGTCAGTGCGCAGGCCTTGCTCTGCACCTGCGAGGTCAGTTCCGTGGTGGCCGGCTGGTCGACGAAGGCCTGGTTGGGCCCGATGTCAGCGCCCGGATGCAGGCCGGCGACGAGGGCGAAGATGCCGAGGACCACCGCGAGTGCGGCCAGCACCCCGACCACGGTCCGCAGCCCGGATCGCACGGGACGTCTCCGAGACGGTGTGCTCGATGCCGCCTGCGACGGGCTCGTGGCGGCGCCGTCGCCCGGGCGGAGAGTCGACACACGTGCCACCCGGCGTTTGGCGGCCGGTTTGGGCTGGTCGGCGTCGTCGGTCGAATCAGTCGACGGACTGTCGTCGACGGAATCCGCGGTGCCGTCGGACGCAGCCGAGGCGACCTCGGCCGGATCCGGGTCGTTCTCGGGGACGTCGGAGGTGGTACTTGCCTCGGTGGGACTCGAAGTTCCGTCGGCGGGATTCTGGGTTTCGTCGGCGGGGCTCGAAGTTGCGTCGGCGACATTCGGGGTTCCGTCGGCGACATTCGGGGTTCCGTCGGCGACATTCGGGGTTCCGTCGGCGGGATTCTGGGTTCCGTCGGCGGGGTGGCCGGGCGCGGTGCGGCCGGCGACCCGGGGGGTGGACTTGCGCTTGGGTCGTTGTCCCTTGCGCGGTGGGCGTGGGTTGGTCGCCATCAGTTACCCCCTCCCCCGTTCTGGGTGGCTCCCTCGGGCGCGGACCCGTCGGCACCCTGCCCGCCGTCCTGGCCCGCGGCGGTGCCCGGGTCCTGATACTGCAGCGAGTCGAGCGGGACGATGTCGTTGGCCTTCCACGTGTCGCCGTCCTTGGTCATCGACACCGAGAAGCCCATCGTCTGGGTGACGCCGGCCTCGTTCTCCCGCTTGGATGTCGCGGCCACGTAGACCAACACCTTCGCGTTGCCGCCGTCGGCGTCCACCTCGGTCGGTGCGCTGCGCATGAGACGCGAGGTGAGCGATGCTGCCTGCGACCCGGCGTCGGTGATCATCGAGTTCAGGTTGCTGACGTCCTGATTGGTGATCTGTTCGCGCGCCTTGCCGGTCAGCGAGGCATCCACCCGACGCTTCCAGTCGGCGGTGTCGCGCGGGTCCACCGTCGTCACGTTGATGATGGCCTGCTCGGCACCGTTCACGGCGCCGTCGCGGGCCTCCTGAATCGGCTTCTGCACGAAGTACGCCTGATAGCCCTGATAGCCGAACCAGACCGCGCAGCCGGCCGCGACGATCACCGCCACGATGGCGGCAACCAACGCGACGGTCGCGCCGGTGCTGCGCGACCGTGCGCGCCCCGACGTCGGAGAGGTCGATGTGCTACTCGTCGTCATCGGCCGTCACCTAACCATCGGGACCTGAGAGGAACCCAAGCAATCACTGCGGCCGAACTCCCAGCAGTGCCGCCAGCTGTCGCGCCAACGGGTTCAGATTCAACTTGTCCGGATCCTTCTTCGGAATGTCATCCCACGGCTGCGCGAACTCCGGATTGGCATACACCGCCCGCTCGGCACTACGCACACCCGTCGGATTACCCACCGGCACCGTGCACTTGGCATTCGTGTTGAACGGAAAATCGTCATACCGGATGTCGAAGGACGGATCCTCGCGCTTGAGCCGATCCACCATCGCCTGCGTACCCTCATACCCCCGCGTACACGCCGCCGGATTATTCGTCTCCAACACCACACCGAAATGAATCTGACCATCGCCGGGGGCGGGACTGTGACTTCCGGCCGACAGTGCCGAGAGCATCGCGAAGGTGGGTGAGGTGGCAAATGCGGTGGGTTCGATGGTGCGCACAGTGCTCGCCAACTGCTTGACCACCGTCGAGATGTCGCCACCACTGTCCTGCAACAACGTCGAAATCTGCGTCGCCGACGCCGTCCCCGTCGTCAACAACCGCCGCAAATCCGGATCCGCAGCCGCCAACGTCGCCGTCACCACATCCAGATTCCGCGACCACGACAAGATCGCATCGGACTGCTGCGCCTGCGTCGCCAACACCACATCAGAATTCTGGATCAACGAAATCGTCTCATCCAACGAGTCATAACCCGCCCGCGACAACTTCGACAACGAATCGGTCAGCCGCGTCAGATCATTGGCCCGACCATCAAACGCCTTACCCAACTCGGTGATCACCGTATGCAGGTCGTCCACCGGTATCGACGACGTGAAATCGATCGCCGAGGCCACCACGTCCTCGAGCTCCGGCGGCACCGACGTGTCGGTGATCACCGAACCATCCTCCAGATACGGCCCCTGCGACGACGTCGGCTGCAAATCCACATACTGCTCACCGATCGCCGACCGATTGGCCACCACCGCCGCCGACGACGCCGGAATCTCCGGACCACCCGAATCCAACTCCAACGCCACATCCACGCCGTCATCGGTCAACGACAACTGCCCGACCCGACCCACCGGCACACCCCGATACGTCACCTCCGCATTCGTGAAAATGCCACCCGAAGACGGCATCGACGCGGTGACGGTGTACTGCCCGAAACCGGCGAGCCGGTCGAGGCGTGCATACTTGGCGCCGACGTAGACCAGTGCGACCAGCCCCACCACGACGAACACGATGAGCTGGATTCGTGCCATCTTCGACAACATCAGCGCACCCCCATCTGTGCCACGACGCGGACCGCGACGTGAGTAAGGATTCGGGACACTTCTGTCATCACCGCCCCGCTCCGATCATGTCCAGCGGCCCGTCGATGAACCGCTGACCCGGCTGCGCGGGCGGCAGCAGTGTGAAGTCCGCGTTGTCGTCGGATCCGGACCCGGCCTCGGTGCTCGACTCGTCGTCCGACGACGGCGCCCGCGTGGACCCCGACGCCGGGTTCATCGGGTATGTCCCGCCCGACGGCGGGGTGTTGGGCCCCGGCCGCCAGTTCGGTCCCGGCGGCAACAAGGTGATGGTCGGCCAGCCGTAGCGCGGGCCGTTGTCACCGACATACGGGTTGCGGGGATTGACCGGCACATCCACTCGTGCCGGCGGCGAGTACTCCGGTGTCCCCTGTCCCACGCCGAGCGCCTCGAGCTGGTTGAGCAGCCGCAAGTCCAGCGTCATGAACAGGTTGGTCGAGTCGCCGTGCACACCGGGCAACAACCAGTCCGGGAACGGATGCGTCAGCATCAGCGGGGCGGCGGTGATCAGATCGGGCGCCGCCTTCGACAACTCGGTCAGCACCGGACGCAGCGCCTTGAGGTCGGTGATCAGCGAGTCGCGGGATTTGGTGAGCACGTCGGTGCCCACCTCGCCCAAGTCGTCGAGCTTGGTGAGCAGGTCGACGAGCTGCGGCCGCTGCTCCTCGAGCACCGCCACCCCCTCCGGGATCTCGTCCAGGATGCGCTCGATCTGCACCTTCTGGTTCGCGGCCCGCGTGGACAGGCGTGCCAGACCGTCGATGGCGTTGACGATGTCGTCGCGCTGCCGGTTGAGTCCGGTGATCAACCCCTGCGTCTGCTCCAACAGACTCCGGAACACCGGGCAGGTGCGGCCCTTCGGCCCGACTTCGCACGGCTGGTCGACCGACCCTTCCAGGGCCTTGTTCAACTCCGTGACGATCGGCTGCAGCTGGTTGATGCCACCACCGTTGAGCAGCATCGACAACGCTCCGAGCACCTGCTCGATGTCGGTGGCGGTGCGGGTACGACCCAGCGGGATCGGATCGGCCGGATTCTGCCGGGGCAGCTCGGTGGCGTCCTCGGGTTCGGACAGCTCGATGAACTTCTCACCGAGCAACGAGGTCTGCTGCACGGCTGCAGTGGCCTTGTCGGACAGGTCGATCTCGTTCTGCACCTCGACCTTGACCTGCGCATACCACTGGTTGTCGGGCACCTCGACCGCTTCGACACGACCGACCGGGATGCCGTTCATCTTCACCATCGACTGCGGCACCAGGTCGAGGATGTCGTCGAACTGGATCTGATAGGTCCGCGGATTGTCGCCGGTGTCCACGCCGCCGGGCAGCGGGATCGACTGGATGCCGTTGCTGCCGCAGCCGGCCAGGACCATCACCAGCGACGCCATCGCGGCACCGATGACCGCGCGCAGCGGGGTGCGGGACAGGATGTGTCGCATCAGTTCTCACCCGCCTCGGGACGTGCGGTCGACGGTCGGCTGACCGCCGGGCCGGTCGGCGGCGCCGACTCCGCACCGGATTCCAGGTTCGGATCCGGGTTGCCCGGGCCGGTGCCGGGCGCCGGGTACCGCTGCAGCTTGTTGTTGCTCATGATGCCGAACGGCAGGACCGGCAGCAGTGGCTCGAGGACACCACTGGTGATCTGCTTGCCGATGTCCTCGCACTGGCTGATCAGCGGGGCGAGGGTGGTGCTGAACTGTTCGGCGGCGGGGTCTCCGTCGAGCAGCTTGCCGAGGTCGAGCAGACGGCACTGCGCGCCGATCAGGTCCTGCAGATCCGGGATGGTCAGCCGCATGGCCAATGTGCCGGACTCGGCGTCGTAGGCGTTGATCAGGTTGTTGATGGTGACGGGCAGGACGGTCAGGACCTCCTTGAGATGGTCCTTGGTGTCCAGCAACGCCTGGGTGGTGGGCTGCAGGTCCTTGACCGTCTCGCCGAGCAGTTCCCGGTTGTCCTGGACAAACGTCGCGACATCACCGAGGGCCACCGACAGCTTGTTCAGCGCCGCCGAGAGCTGGTTGCGTTCGCCGGCCAGGAATTGGTTGAACGACGCCATCTGGGTGTTGAACTGGCGCACCTGCGCGTCGTTCTCCCGTAGCGCCCCGACGAAGACGTCGAGGTTCTTGACGGTGTCGACGATGTTGCCGCGCGAGTTGCTCAGCGTGGTCGTGGCCTTGGACAGTTCCTCGATGGCCGAGCCGAGCTTCTCGCCGTTGCCCTCGAGGTTGTCGGCGCCGGTGGCGACGAGGTCACTGACCGCGCCGTCCTTGTTGGCGCCTTCGGGACCGAGTGCCTCCGACAGCTTCTGCACGCTGTCATAGATCTGATCCACTTCGACCGGGACCATCGTCTGATCGAGCGACAGCGTGATGTCCTTGGGTGCCTTCTCCCCACCGCTGTAGGCGGGAGTCAGCTGCACATATCGGTCGGCCACCACCGACGGGATGATCTGCACGGCACGCACATCGGCGGGCAGGTCGATGCCGCGGTCGACGGTCATCGTCACCTTGACGGTGTCGCCCTGCGGGGTCACGTCGTCGACCTTGCCGACGGCGACGCCGAGGACCCGGACATCGGAACCCGAGTAGATGCCGACGCTGCGGGCGAAGGTCGCGGTGATCTTGGTGGTGCCGATCATGGAGAACGCCCACCAGAGCACACCGGCGACGATCAGCGCCACGATCAGCCCGAGGACACCCACGACGATGTGGCGTGGAGTGAACCAGCGGCCCGGACCGGCGGTGCCGGTGAGGTCGGGTGCGGTGCTCATCAGCCGGCCTCCGTTCCGCCGTTGTTCTGCAGTACCTGTTTGTTGGGCGGTCGGGTGGTGTTCTGCTGCGGCAACGCCGGCGGCAGCAGGTTGGTGACCACCGACTCGAACCAGCGACCGTTGCCCAGCACGTTCGCGTAAAGGCGGTAGAACGGCGCCATGTAGGTGATGGTGTCGCGCAGATTCTGGTTCTGCGCGATCAGCAGCTGATTGACCTGTTGCAACGACTCCAGAGCCGGCCCGATCTGCTCCTGGTTGTCGGCCACGATCCCCGACAACGAATCCGACAGCACCGTCGTCGTGGACAGCAGCTTGGAGATCGCCTGCTGCCGGTTGTTGAGTTCGTCGAGCAGCTGCCCGGCGCCGGCGATCAGGCGGACGAACTCCTCGTTGCGGTCGGCGAGGATCTGCGACGTCGACTTGGTCGCTTCGAGCAGCCGCTGCACCTCCTGGTCACGGCTGGCGATGGTCTGCGACAACCGCGTCAGACCGTCCAGCGACGGTCCGATGTCGCCTGCGGTTCCGGAGAACGCGTCGCTCAGCGATTCCATCGACTCGGCGAGCTGGTCGGTGTCGAGCTCCTCGATCTGGTCCGCGGCATCCGAGAACGCCTCGACGACGTCGTAGGGCGACACCGTGTCGGTCAGCGCGACATCGGGATCGGCGGGCTCGGTGCCCTGCGGATTCAATGCCAGGTACTTCTGGCCCAGGATCGTCTTGATCTGAATCGACGCCTGCGTCTGGTTGCCGATCCAGGTGTTGGTGACCCGGAACTTCACGTCCACGTGGTCACCGGCGAGCGCGACGCCGTCGACCTCGCCGACCTTGACGCCGGCCACCCGCACCTCGGCGCCCGGCTTGAGCCCGGCCGCCTCGGAGAACTGGGCTGTGTAGCGTGCCGCCGCACCGATCAGCGGCAGCGAGTTCAGGAAGAACGCCGACACCGCGGTCATCAACAGGATGAGGATGCCGATGGCGCCGATGCTGACCGGGGTGCGGCGACCACCGAATCGACGATGCGGGTGCGCATTCTGTTGCGGCTCGGCCTGCTCGGATTGGTTACCGGCGCGGGCGGCAGCGCGAACGTCCTCGGTCGAGAACCGTTCGGTCTGCGCGTCGTCGCCATCCGGCTGCGGCCGGTTCTGCTGATCGTCAGCCACAGGTCAGCCCCCCGGCCTTTCGTCCTTCCAGCAGCGGGTGGCCGCGCTGGTGTAGAGCACGTGGTTGATGTCGGGCAGCGGGATCAGTGGCTGCGTCAGCAGCGTCGACTTCCCGTTGCCGGCCACCACGTCGATGCCGCACAGATAGAACTGGAACCACGAGCCGAAGGTGGCGGCGCGGCCGATCTTCTGCAGTTTCACCGGAAGATTCGTCAACGTCTGCGCGACGTCCTCGTCGCGGGCATTGATCTGGTCGGCCAGCGATTTCAATCCCGCGATGTCACCCTGGATCGCCGGACGGGTGGGCTGCAGGATCGACGCGGTCACCGCGGTCAGGTTCGACACGGAGGTGATCGCCGAGCCCACCGAACCGCGTTGCGCCGCCAGACCGGTCACCAGCTGCTCGGTGTTGTCGAGCAGTGCGGTGAACTGGTCGTCGTTGCGGTTCACGGTGTCGAGCACGGTGGTGAGATTGGTGATCAGTTCGCCGATCACCTTGTCCTTGTCGGCCACCGCATTGGTCAGCTCCGACGTGCTGCTGATCAGTTGAGAGATGGTGCCGCTCTCGCCTTGGAACACCTTGATGATCTGCTCGGACAGCGTGTTGACGTCCTCGGCCGATAGTTCGCGGAACAGCGGTTTGAACCCGTTGAACAGCTCGGTCAGATTCACCGCCGGATGGGTGTTGTCCGCGCCGTCGACACCGAAGGTGTAGCCGGTGTCGACCGTCTTGTTCGGGTCGCCGGCGCCCTTCTCCAGGGCCAGATACCGCAGGCCGGTGAGGTTGCGGTAGCGGATGTAGAGCTGGGTGCCGTCGGGCAGTTGGTCGCGGTCCACGTTGAACTCGACCATCGCCTTGTTGCGCTCGTACACGTCGACCGAGGTGACCTGGCCGACGCGTACACCGGCGATGCGCACGTCGTCGCCTGGGTTGAGCATCGCGGCGTCGGAGAACACCGCCTTGTAGTCGCTGTCGCCGTCGCCGCCGGCGTTGGCGATGGTCAGCGCCAGCAGGCTGGTGGCGATGACCGTGACCACGCCGAAGGTGATCAGCTTGATCAGCGGTCCGGTGATGGATTTCATCGGATGGTGACCTGCGCTCCCTGAAGCGACGTTCCGCCGATCGTGGTGACCCAGGTGGGTACCTTCTCGGGATCGGTGCCGTTGGCGCCGCCGTAGATGACCTTCAACTGCTTCACGTAATCCGGGTCGTCGAACGGGTTGGCGATGTTGCCCGCCGGTGTCGCCGAGAACTGTGGCTGCGGCAGCGTCTGTACGTTGCGCGGACCGGCGTTACGGGACGGCGGCTGATACGAACCGTCGGCCAAACCACCGCCGGGATACTGCGGGAACGGGCGGCCGTCCTTCGCCGGTTCGTAGCAGACGGCGGGCGGATCGGTGTCGAGCAGCCGCGGCTCGTCCTGGTTGGGCAGGTACCGGCCACGCGGATTGACGAACTGCAGGTTCACCCGCACGCCCGGGTTGTCGGTGCCCTGACCGACGATCTTGCGGGACTCCGGGATCAGGCCGGCGAAGTTGCGGAAGGTGCACACGAAGGTCGGCGACTGCTTGGCCAGACCCACCAGGAACGGTTCCGAGTCGACGGCGAGGTCGATCAGGTCGGTGCGGTTCTGCCGCAGGAACGCCGTGGTGTCGGTCGCGGCGACACCGACGGTGGCGATCAGTGTCCGTAGATCGCCTTGGCGTTCGACGATGGTCTTGTTCGTGGTGCGAAAGTTGTCGAGGGCGTCGATCACGTCGGGCAGCGCCTCGGAGTAGGTCTGCGAGAAGCTCGACAGGCCCCGCAGGGTGCCCTGCAGCTCCGGCATGTTGTCGTTGAAGCGCCGGAAGATGGTGTCGAGTTCGTCGAAGGTGACACCGAGCTGCTCACCGCGACCGGCCAACGCCTGCGACAGCGAGGTCAGCGTGACGTTGAGATCCTGCGGCGGGATCGCATCGAGCACCGGCAGCAGGTCGTCGAACAGCTCCTGCAGTTCCTTCGCGTTGCCGCTCTCATCGGTGTAGATGGTGGAGCCGGAAGACAGGGTGGCCGCCGACGCGTCGTCGATGGGCACCTGCAGGTCCACATAGCGTTCGCCGAACAGCGTCTTCGGCAGGATGCGCGCGGTGGTGTTCTCCGGCAGCTGCGCCGCCATGTCCGGGTCGAGGCCCAACGTCACCGACACCGCGTCGTCGTCGGTGGGTTCCACGTCGCGGACCTCGCCGACGATGACGCCGCGCGCCTTGACGTCGGCGTTGGCGGGCAACGCGTTGCCGGTCGAATCGGTTTTGAGGGTGACGTTGGTGAAGGTGGTGAACCCGTCGTTGAACTTGGTGATGGTGACCACGAAGAACAACGCGACCACGATGAAGAACACCAGCCCGAGCAGCCGGCGACGCAGCGTCGACATCGATCAGCCTCCCACTCGCACCGTCGTGGTGGTGCCCCAGATCGCCAGGCCCAGGAAGAAGTCGAGGATCGCGATGAGCACCAACGCGGCCCGCACCGCGTGACCGACGGCCACACCGACGCCGGCCGGGCCACCGGTCGCGTAGTAGCCGTAGTAGCAGTGCACCAGGATGATCACGAACGCGAACACCAGGACCTTGCCGAACGACCAGAGCACGTCGGCCGGCGGCAGGAACAGATTGAAGTAGTGGTCGTAGGAACCACCGGATTGACCGTTGAACACGGTGGTGATGACACGGGAGGCCAGGTACGCCGACAACAAGCCCAGCACGTAGAGCGGGATGACCGCGATGAACCCGGCGATGACGCGCGTGGAGACCAGGAACGGGATCGACGGGACGGCCATCGACTCGAGCGCGTCGATCTCCTCGGAGATACGCATGGCACCGAGCTGGGCGGTGAAACCGCAGCCCACCGTCGCCGACAAGGCGAGTCCCGCCACCAGCGGCGCCACCTCACGGGTGTTGACATACGCCGACAAGAATCCGGTCAGCGCCTGCGAACCCAACTGATCCAGCGCCGCGTATCCCTGCAGACCGACGACCACGCCGGTGAAGCCCGACATCAGCACCATCACGCCGACGGTGCCGCCGATCACGGCGAGACCACCGGAACCGAAGGCCACCTCGGCGAGCAACCGCAGTACCTCGCGCGTGTAGTGCACCAGCGTCTTCGGAATCCAGGCGAGGGTGCGTCCGTAGAACGACATCTGCTCGCCGGCGCCGTCGAGCACCTTGAGGGGCTTGCCGAGCTGTTTTCGGGCCTCGTACATGTAGTACTCGGGCCGCGACTTCGCGATTGTCACGCCGCCACCATCACCGGCCATCGCCTAGCCTCCCTTCGGCGGAACGATCTGCAGGTAGACCGCAGTGATGATCAGGTTGGCGAGGAACAGCAGCAGGAACGTGATGACCACACTCTGGTTCACCGCGTCACCGACTCCCTTCGGTCCCCCCTTGGGGTTGAGGCCCTTGTAGGCGGCCACGACGCCGGCGAGCACACCGAAGATCGCGGCCTTGAGGGTGGAGATGTAGAGGTCGGGCAACTGCGCGAGCGCTCCGAAAGACGCCAGGTAGGCGCCGGGCGTACCACCTTGCACGACGACGTTGAAGAAGTAGCCACCACCGATGCCGACCACGGCGACCAGTCCGTTGAGCAGCATCGCCACCAACACCATCGCGAGCACCCGCGGCACCACGAGACGCTGGATCGGGTTGATGCCCAGCACTTCCATCGCGTCGATCTCCTCGCGGATGGTGCGCGAGCCGAGGTCGGCGGCCACCGCCGAACCGGCGGCACCAGCGATCAGCAGCGAGGTCACCAGCGGTGATCCCTGCTGGATCACCACCAGCACGCTGGCCGCACCGGTGTACGACTCGGCACCGAGCTGCTTGATCAACGAGCCGGTCTGCAGCGAGACGATCGCGCCGAACGGAATGGCGATCAGCGCGGTCGGCAAGATCGTGACACTCGCGATGAACCAGGCCTGCTGGATGAACTCCCGCCACTGGAACGGGCGCACGAAGGACTGACGCGCGACATCGACGAAGAGCTGCACGATGTTGCCGGTCTGGGCGAGCGCGCCCGTTCCGGCCTGAGCTATCCGATCAACGCCACGCGTGGTGGCACTGGCCATTCTTATTGACTCCGACCGTCGTAGGGCTGCTGGTGGCGGCCGGTCTCGATGGGCTGGGTCACCGTGGAGTCCGCGGCCGGCGGAGTCGCCCAGCTCTGGGTCGGTGCGTCACTGCCCGGGTAGTCGTCACCACCTGCAGAGGTCCACTCCCCCGACCCCTGTCCCGCACCGACGGCAACGGTCTGCTGCTCGTCGGCGTGCGTGGCCATCTCCTCGCGCATGCGGTCTTCTTCTTCCATGCTGCGGCGGATGGCCTCCTGCGCGTTCGGTGGCAGGGTGTGCAGCAGCTCGTGTACCCGCTCGCGGTGGCGTGCGATCGCCTTGCGCTCGGGCATCCCGGGATTGGGCTGCACCTGCGGGATGATCTCGGAGAAGTCGTCCTTGGTGCCGCCACCACCGATGCCGGCGGCCTGCATCGCCTCTTCCTGCTTCTGCACGGCCTCGTCCTTCTCCTCGGACATGCCGATCGGGCCGAAGCGGTCGCCGGAGAGGAACTGCTTGACCACCGGCTGCTCGGAAGTCAGCAACTGCTCGCGCGGACCGAACATCACCAGCTCTTTGCGGAAGAGCATGCCGATGTTGTCCGGGATGGTGCGGGCGATGTTGATGTTGTGCGTCACGATCAGGATCGTCGCGTCGATCTGCGCGTTGATGTCGATCAGCAGCTGGGAGATGTAGGCGGTACGCACGGGATCCAGGCCCGAGTCGGGCTCGTCGCACAAGATGATCTGCGGATCGAGCACCAGAGCGCGGGCCAGACCGGCGCGCTTGCGCATACCACCGGAGATCTCGCCGGGCAGTTTGTCCTCGGCACCGGCCAGACCAACCAGGTCGATCTTCTCCATCACGATGTCGCGGACTTCGTCTTCCTTCTTCTTGGTGTGCTCACGCAAGGGGAAGGCGATGTTGTCGTAGAGGCTCATCGAACCGAACAGCGCGCCGTCCTGGAAGAGGACGCCGAACAGTTTGCGGATCTCGTAGAGTTCCTTGGCCGAGCACTGGGTGATGTCGGTACCGTCGATGACCACCGACCCCTGCTCGGGGTGGAGTAGACCGATCAGCGTCTTCAGGAACACCGACTTGCCGGTACCCGACGGGCCCAGCAATGCCGACACCTCCCCCTTGGGCAGCGTCAGCGTGACATCACGCCAGATGTTCTGCGATCCGAACGATTTGGTGAGCCCCTCGACACTGACCTCTACACCCACGGCATCCTCCCAGACATTCGCTGCCCCCTCGCTGCGATCGGTGTGACCACACACGTACCGGCGACATTTGTGGTTGGGGTCACTGTAGCGGACGCTGTTGCAGCTCACACCCACGTGCGACACCAACTGGGACGTCCGACCGAAATCCCCCGAAGACGATCGAAGCCCCTTACCCGCCGGTAACTTGGCTCGATCGATGAGCGTAGTCGATACCACCCCGATCGCGAAAGTGCGCCCCCAGTCACACCCGGACACGACAGCGGCCCGTGGGACAAAATGTCCCACGGGCCGCTGTATCCTCTCGATCTGTAGTACCAACCGGCGATTTTTGCGCGGTTGGTACTACGAGATCGGGCAGGGAGGTCTTACTTGACCGAAACCGAAGCGCCGGCCTCTTCGAGCTTGGCCTTGGCAGCGTCGGCGGCTTCCTTGTCGACCTTCTCCAGGAGAGCCTTCGGAGCGCCCTCGACGAGGTCCTTGGCTTCCTTCAGGCCCAGGCCGGAAACGATCTCACGGACCACCTTGATGACCTGGATCTTCTTGTCGCCCGCGCCCTCGAGCACAACGTCGAACTCGTCCTGCTCGGCGGCAGCCTCAGCGGCACCACCGGCAGCCGGGGCACCGGCAGCGGCGACGGCGACCGGAGCCGCAGCGGTGACCTCGAAGACCTCTTCGAACTTCTTCACGAAATCGCTGAGCTCCAGCAGGGTCAGTTCCTTGAACTGATCGATGAGCTCGTCAGCGGTGAGCTTCGCCATGGTGGCGTCCTTCCTGTCAGTCCCCGTACGGGGGTTGGTTCATCCCCGTACGGATCGGGGATTGCTTGTGTGCACCGGGGCCGAACTATTCGGTCTCGCCGGCTTCGTTCTTCTTCTCCTGCAGGGCAGCGGCAAGACGCGCCACCTGCGAGGCCGGCTGGTTGAACAGTCCGGCGGCCTTTGCCAAGTTGCCCTTCATGGCACCGGCGAGCTTGGCCAACAGCACCTCTCGGGTCTCCAGGTCGGCGATCTGTTCGATCTCGCCGATGGACAGCGCACGGCCGTCCATGTACCCGCCCTTGACCACGAGTGCTTTGTTGTCCTTGGCGAAGTTCTTGATCGCCTTTGCGGCCGTCACCGGCTCGCCTTCGATGAAGGCGATGGCGGTCGGACCGCTGAACAGCTCGTCGAGTCCCTCCACGCCCGCTTCGGCAGCGGCACGCTTCACGAGGGTGTTCTTGGCGACGGAGTAGGTTGCGCCCTCACCGAGCGAACGTCGCAGTTCGGTGATCTGACTGACGGACAGACCACGGTATTCCGTGACCACCGCTGCCGATGAGCCCTTGAACTGCTCGGCGATCTCCGCAACAGCGGCGACCTTTTCGGACTTGGCCATACTTCGCCTCCTCTCTCATCACTAGAGTTGGGTTCAGACCCAACCGGAGCCGAAGAGGCGGGAAAGATTGTCGTGCAGATACGACAAACGCCCCGGCACGCAGAGGTCCGGGGCGTGAATCGGCGCACGTTGGCACCGTCATTCCTCGTTCTCCCTGCGTGGGCCGCCGACCCTGTCGCCACCACGGTGACGTGAGCCGGACCTTCGATCGGGAGTACCCGATGACCGACGGTCTCTGGTTGAACCGATACGGCACACGGTTGTGTGCCACACCAAGCGAGTAGGTTACCCGACTGTGGTCGATGCATCCAAATCCAACGGCGCAGGCAGGCCCCACGAGCCGACCGAGGCCACCGCGAATGGCCGGGCGGGCACCGCCGCCGAGGCAATCGGAGCCCGCCACCTGAAACGATTCGCGTGTCTTCCCGGCACCCGGCTGGCTGCGATCGCCTGGCCGTCGTCGATGTTCCCAGGTGCGCTGGGGCGATGGCATTACTGGTGGCAGGCGCACCTCGTCGACCTGCTCGTCGATGCGGCCATCCACCGCCCCACGGCCCTCGCCGACGACGCGCAACGCCTGCTGCGCGGCATCGTCGCGCGAAACTTCGGTCGATGGACCAACAACTACTTCGACGACATGGCCTGGCTCGGCCTCGCACTCGAGCGCGCGGATCGTCATCTGGGAGTGTCTCGCGACGCGGCCCTCGGCACCCTGACGTCGCGCGTGTACGACGCGTGGGTGCCACACCTCGGTGGCGGCATCCCGTGGCGCACGATGGACCTGTTCTTCAATGCCCCGGCCAACGGGCCGGCCGCCATCCTGCTGGCCCGTACGGGACATGTCGACCGGGCCGTCGAGATGGCCGACTGGATGGATGTCAACCTCGTCGACGACACCACCGGGCTGATCCTCGACGGCGTTCACCCCGCACTGGCCGACAGCCCCCGCCGTCTGGTGCCCGACGTCTACACCTATTGCCAGGGCGTGGTGCTGGGTAGCGAACTGGAGCTGCTGCGCCGCACCGGCGACGCGGTGCATCGCGAGCGGCTCGACCGTCTGCTGCATGCCGTCGAGACCCACGTGTGCGACGACGGAGTCATCCCCGGCGCCGGCGGCGGGGACGGCGGACTGTTCGCCGGCATCCTCGCCCGCAATCTCGCGTTGATCGCCACCGATCTGCCGGATTCCGCCGACGGCGGCGCAATCCGCTCACGGGCCGCGGCGATCGTGACCACCAGCGCCGCGGCCGCCTGGACGCACCGCCACGACACCGATCAGGGTCCGGTATTCGGCCCCGACTGGCGTCATCAGGCCCACCCGCCACGCGATGAGGGACGAAAATCGCAGTTCAGCGCCGGATCGGTACGGTCGTCGCAGATTCCGGAACGTGACCTGTCGGTGCAGCTGTCGGGCTGGATGGTCCTCGAGGCGGCGGCAGCGGTGACACTCAACGCATCCGAGCATGATGAAACCGACGCACCCTAGTTAGCGATCCGATATCAGCGCTGAGCTATTCTCGTCCGGCGAGGTGACGAACGCCACACCAGTGGTGTGGGTCTCACCTCGTCGGTCGGCACACAGCAGGTGTCGACGACGAGCAGGCGATGATGCCCGCGGGACATCGGTGGTGCATCACGCCAGAGGCAGGGTGATGCACCATGACGTACCGGTTGGACCAGCCAGAACAGACCGTACAACCGGCGCGGCGCCGGACCGGGCGGCTCGGGGCACCGCATTTCGGTTCCCTTCCGCTCGGCGATCCCACGGGTGGCGCCGACGCCATCCGGTGGCGTGAGCAGGTCGACGGCAAGTCTCTCTATCCGCGGGTGTCCATCCAGCGCGACATCGTGCTCACCATGTCCGACGGGGTCCGGCTGCGGGCAACCGTCGTGCGTCCGGCCAACCGCTTCGGTCAGACCGTGCTGACCCCGTATCCGGCCGTCATCAACATCAACCCCTACAACCGGCTGGCCGTCGACGCCCTCGACCACACGCTGCACGCCCCGCTACTCGGCAAGGCGCTACGCACCGCGTCGGCCTCCATCGATGCCGGTGGCACCGGCCTCGAAGGGCTCACCACCCTCACAAAGACGCTGTCCGGCGGCGTCTTCGACGTCTTCGGCATCAACCGCAACCTGGTGCGTAGCGGCTACGTCCAGGTCATCGTCGACGTCCGTGGCACCGGCGCCAGCCAGGGCAAGTGGCAGATCCTGGGTGAGCGCGAACAACAGGATTCGGTGGAGATCATCGACTGGACATCTGAGCAGGACTGGTGCGACGGCACCGTCGGCCTCGCCGGATGGTCGTACTCGGCGATCAACTCGTTGCAGGCCGCCGACAAACGCCCCGCCGCGTTGAAGGCCGTCTTCGCCGTGGAGGGCTGCGACGACATCGTCCGCGACATCTACATCACCGGCGGCATGCCGTCGGCGTTCATCCCGACCTGGTTGTCGGCGGTGAACCTGCTCAAATGGGTGCCCAATCCATCGAGTCCCATCCGCGACCTCCTGCGCGGCGACACCGCGCGATGGGCGCGCGACCGCATCAAGTCACCGGCCACCGAGATCGGATCGCTGCTGTGGGGATTCCTCACCGCCCGCGACGACCGCATCTTCGACGATCCCTACTTCGACGAACGCGATCCGCAGGTCGACCGCATCGAGGTACCCACCTTCACCGTCGGCGCCTGGCACGACCTGTTCGGACGCAGCGCAACCGGGATCTATGAACGGCTACAGATGGAGCCGGGCCGCAAGCAGATGCTGGTCGGCGACGGCTACCACCTCGACGTCGGATCGGGCTATGGCGGCAAGAGCTCGCCACCACGGCTCGACGTCCTCGAACGCGCCTGGTTCGACCGGTGGCTGAAGGGACACCGCAACGGGGTCGAGTACTACGGCCCGGTGACCATGCTGCAGCAGGGCGGTTCGTGGACCTCCGGGCACAGTTTCCCGCGGGCCGGGGTGCGCACGCAGCGTCTCTACCTGCACAACAGTCCGTCGGGCTCGGCCGAGCATGCAGTGCACGACGGCACGCTGAGCCACGAACCCGTCGACCATCTCACGTCGCTGCACGTGCGCGCCGACATCCGTGGCGCGATGTCGCGGGACATGACCCAGGTGACCGCGGGCGCGGCGATGGCGTTGGGACCGACGTTCACCGTCGATGCCCGGTATCAGGAACGCGGCGGGCTCTCGTTCAGCACCGAGCCGGTCGCCGAACCCACCACTATCAGCGGACCGATGAACCTGCGGCTCAACGTGGCCACCACCGCCCACGAGGCGATCTGGGCGGTGACGGTGAACGACGTCGCCCCCGACGGGACATCGACGGTGCTGACCAACGGCGCGTTGTCGGCGTCGAATCGGGCGCTCGACGAATCGAAGTCGACCTACGCCGCCGACGGTAGCCTGCTGTCGGCGCATCACTACCTGTCGTACAAGCGCAAGCTGCCGGTTCCTGCCGACGAACCGGTGCGCATCGATGTCGACCTGGTGCCGACCGACGCCATCCTCGACACCGGCCACCGGCTGCGGGTCGATGTGTACGCGGCCAGCTTCCCCCGGTATCTCACCGTGGTGCCCGACCTGATCAAGGCCCGTGGCCGCCGCCAGCGCCTCGTCCTCGATCCGCGCCACCCGAGCTACCTGACGTTCTGCGCGGGCGGGCAGTTGTAACAACCCGGGTTCACCGACGTCCCGGCGGGCGGCGTGTCACGGATGTGGCACGTCGCGCCGTCGGAAACCGATCACCCCAGCGGCCAGCAGAGCCACGGTGAGCACCGTGAGCACCACGACGGCGGTACCCGACGCATCGGCGGCCGGTACCGCCCCCACCGCGTAGAGCGGCGAGATCCGCAGGAGCCACTCCGGCCAGTCGAGACTGCCGCCGAGAAACCCGATGAAGGTGGCGTACCCGAGCAGCCCCCACACGGCCGGTTGCGCCCGTGGCAGCCAGCCGAACAGTGCCACCGACACCGCGGCGAAGACGGCCACCGCCGGCAGATAGGCGAGCCCGGCCAGCAGGTTGTTGCCGATCTCGCCCGCATCGTCGACCTGCACCGCGACCGCCGCACCGAGCCCCACGCTCGGCACCAGCAGCACCAGCACCAGCCCGACCAGGATCACCGCCAGCTGTGTGCCGATCCACTGCACCCGCGACACCGCCTGGGCCAGCACGACTTCCAACAGCCCGGTGCGCTCGTCGCCGCGCAGGCGACCGATCGCGGTGATCACGTATCCGGCGGCCATCAGCGCGAGGATGAGCATCGTCAACGAGAGGTAGGTGTCGATGCCGTGCGAGTCGTCGTCGGCACCGAAGGCCTGTGCGATCTGCGGATTGCCGGCCACCGCGTCGGCGACTTGCTGGGCCAGACTGCCGAAGATCACCGCCACGGCCAGACCCCCGATGGTCCAGCCGATGATCGCTCCGCGGTGCTCTCCGATCGCCCGCAACGGGATCGACCGCTTGTGCTCGGTGGCTCGCACCGGACCGGGACGCGCGGCCACCAGACCGGAACCGAGGTCCCGGGTGGCCGAACTCCGCACGCCGAACGCGATCAGCACTGCGGCGACCGCCGCGGCCAGCAGCAACGGCCACCATCGCATGTCGTCGGCGAAGGGCCGGGTCTCCTGCTGCCAGGCCAGCGGCGACAACCACTTCCACGCGTTGTCGCCGACGTCGCCGATGGCACGGGCCGCATATGCCAGTCCCAACAGGATCAGACTGACGGTGTAGACACGACGCGCGCGGCGTAACCATTGCGCCGCACACAGTGCGAGCCCGGTCCAGACTGCGCCGAGCCCGAACAGTGACAGCACGTAGAGCAGCCCGCGTTCGGCGGGCACCCCTTCGGCGAGCAGGGTGACGAACATACCGGCCGCCACCAACCCGAAAGCGACGATCGACCCGATGACGGCCGCCACATGCGGTGCCCACGAGGCGACCGATCGGGACCGCATCAGTTCGAGCAGGCCGGACTCCTCCGGGGCGCGGGTGAACCGCACCACGAGGTGCGTCGCCATCAACGGGAAGGCGATCGCGGCGATGAACGCGAACTCGTTGGCGGCCACACCGCCTAGCGTGTCGGCGCCGTACGGGGTCCCGTTGATGGCTGCGATGGCGGCATCATCACCGACCGCGGCACCGTAGGTGGCCAGCAGTTCGGGGGTGCCGTAGAGCCCGTCGATCGCGACGATCGTGGCAGCATATCCCGCGATCAGGCCGGCGACCCACGCGAGATACACCTTCCATCCGGTGCGCGCCTGCAGCCGCAGCATCGCCCCGACGCCGCCGCCCGGGACTCGTGGGGTGGGGGCGTGCGGGCGCGTGTCGAGTGTGGCGGTCATGACGGTGCGTCTGCGGTGTCGCCGGTGGCGCTGTAAGAGCTCAGGAACAGTTCGTCGAGGCTGGGTGGGCGCACCGTGATCGAGGTGACGCCCGCAGCCAGCACCGCATCGAGCGCGGACTCCAGCGAGGCGCTGCCGACGTCGAAGCGAACGTCGATGCCGGCGTCCGCTTGATGACCGCCGGACTCGGTGACCTGCAAGTGCACCACGTCGTCGAGGGTGCCCAGGCCGTCGGGGCGACGCCGCGTCCGCGCCTGCACGTGCGTGCGCGATCCGCGCCGCAGTTCGTCGAGACCCCCCGAGCGCACCGTCTTTCCGTCGCGGATGATGGTGACCTCGTCGCTCAGGGCCTCCACCTCGGCGAGGATGTGGCTCGACAGCAGCACCGTCGCGCCCGCGGTGACCCGCTCACGAACGGCCTCCTGGAACACCTCTTCCATCAGCGGATCCAGACCCGAGGTCGGTTCATCGAAGATGAGGAACTCCGCATCCGACGCGAGCGCGGCGATGAGCGCGACCTTCTGCCGGTTGCCCTTGGAGTATTCGTCGACCTTCTTGCTCTGGTCGAGAGAGAAGCGCTCGACGAAGTCCGCTCGACGGCGTTCGTCCAGACCCGCGCCGCCGGCGGCCAGGATGTCGATGCATTCGCCACCGGTCAGATCCGGCCACAGCGCGACGTCACCGGGGACATAGGCCATCCGGCGGTGCAGCCGCACCGCATCCGACCACGGGTCGGCACCGAACAGCCGCACCCGGCCCGTGTCGGCGCGGATCAGCCCGAGCACGGTCCGGATGGTGGTCGACTTGCCGGCCCCGTTGGGACCGAGAAAGCCGTGCACACGGCCCGGCTGCACGGCCAGATCCAGGCCATCGAGCGCACGCGCGCGCCCGAACGACTTGGTCAACCCCTCGACATCGACGACCAGATCCATCTCCGACCTCCAATTGGCAGTGCCCGCCACTTGGCAGTGACTGTACGGTAGGTGGCAGACAGAAGGAACCCGATGGACCGATCCCCTCAGCACGATCTGCGCTCCCGCAACCGCGTCCGCGCCATGGCGCACATCCAGCGAGTCGCGCTGGACCTGTTCGACGAACGTGGCTACGGCTCGGTCACGATGACCGAGATCGCGCAGGCGGCCGAGGTCGGCGAACGGTCGGTCTACCGGTACTTCGGTAGCAAACAGGGCGTGGTGCTCTACGACGAGATGGATGAGGTGGCGATCGCCGCCTTCGGCGAGCTCGTGCGGTCCCGGCCGGTGCTCGACGCGATCCGGTTGGCGCTGCGCGAGGCCGACGTCGCGGTCGACGACGCGGCGATGCACCTGGCGGTCCGCAAGCTACGCATCATCGACTCCGACCGCGAGCTACGCGCCGCGCTGGCCGAGCTGGTCGCCTCGATCGGCACCGCCCTAGGGGATGCGATCGCGGCCGCCGGCACCGCACCGCTGACCGCCCGCATCCAGGGGCGTTGCGTGGCCGACGCGCTCACCGTCGGCATCGAGCAGTGGTTCCGCGAGGGTGCCGACGGCTCGCTGTGGACCCAGCTCGAGCGCGCCGTCGACGTGCTCGACGCCGGCTTCGGCGAGCGTCACAGCACGTCGCTGTCGGAGAGCACAACGCGATAGACGAGCCCGGCCTCGGGCCCCAGCACGAGTCCGACGAGATCGGTCAGCGTGATCGCGAAACTCCGGCCGTGTGCCGGGGTGGCCGGGTCGTCGAGGTGATGGGCGATCTCGTGCAGGACGACGAGTTCGCGCAACGCCCAGCGTCCCCCGGTCGCCGACGGGATCGCGATCTGGGGCACCTGCCCCGACATCGACTCGTAGTGCGCGGAGCGGTGCCCGCGCCGTTCGCGGACCGTGACCGGTTGGCTCGCCCGATCGAACCGCTCCCGCACCCCGGGCAGGTCGAGGACCCGGATCACGTGGTCGCGCACCGACTCCACCGAGGCGAATCGGGCCTCGGCCGGCAGGGTGAGTTCAGTGCCCGCCAGCTGCACGGTGCGGTTCGATCCCGCCCGGTCGAACATGCCGAGCACGAGCCGCTCCGCGGCGTAGAAACGCGCCCGACCGACGTCGCGGGGGGTGTGCCCCGACTGGCCGGTCACCGCGTCTCCGGTCGGCCCACCGGTCGCCAGCGGCCCCGACGAACTACCATCTGACCGGCGGACCCGATGTCACCCGGCCGCGCGGAACGGAGGTGTGGGCGGTGAGCTCTCCATCGCTGGGCACCCGGGTCCGGGCGCGCACGGCCACCGTCACCGAACGCGCACTCGCCGTCCCCGGCGCAGGCCTGGTGCTGCGGGTTCTGCGCGACCTCGCAGTCAACGACATCACCGACCGCGCGATGACGCTGGCCGCGCAGGCCTTCACCGCGGTGTTGCCGATGGTGATCCTGCTGGCGGCCTTCCCTGACAACGATCTCGTCACCGACGCCCTCGGCGACCTGGGCATCAACACCGATCAGGTCGATGTCGCCGATACGACGGCACCCGACTCGGTGACCGCCTTCGGTTTGCTGGGTGCGTTGATGGTGATCGGTGGCGCGACATCGCTGTCGCGGGCCATGGGCCGGATGTACACGTCGATCTGGCAGGTCACCAAACTGCCGTTGTCCGGCTGGTGGCGCTGGGTGGTAGTGATCCTCCTGCTTCCCGTCGGGGTTGTCGCCCAGGGCTTTTCGGCGAACCTGCACGGCATCAACTTCACCGGGATCACGTTCGGGGCCTACGGTGTCGTCGGCGTGATCCTCGAGGTGGCCGCCACGTTCGTGATCTGGTCGCTCATGTTCACCTTGCTGCCCCGGCTGTTGGTGTCCGGTCAGGTGCCCATGCGTCTGCTCGCCCTCAACGGAGTGGTGACCGGCGCATTCATCACCGTCTTCCTGGTGGGCACCCGCATCGCGCTGCCGACCATCATGAGCGAGACCACCCAGCATTTCGGCACCCTCGGACTGGTGTTCGCCGCGATCAGCTGGCTGTTCTTCTTCGCCGGCATCGTGGTGGTCTGCACCATCGTGACGCACTCGCTGACCTGCGACCAGGGCCCCGTCGGCGCGTGGATTCGTCGCCACTTCGGCGCGCCCCGACCGTACCCACCGCGCCCGGAGGCCCTCGACGACCTGATCGAGGCACAGCCCGGCCCGGCGTCGGACGACTGAGCCACTCACTCCAACGCGCCCCGCGTTCCACCGAATTCGCGGTCGGCGCCGATCCTGGCCCGCCGACCCGCCCGATCTCCCGCTCGACGCGCGGCCTCCGAATAGCCCGCCGAGGCGCTCGACGGTTGCCACGTGCCGCGCGCCTTGGACTCGCTGCGATAGAAATCGGAGACCTCGATCTCCTTGTCCCGCAAAGCCACCGCGGTCGACGACGGCCGGGTCGCCTCGTCGGGATCGGCACTCAGCGCGTCGGCGCGCGCCTGCTCCCGGGCCTCGTTGAGCCGCTCGCCGATCCGTTCGGCGAAAGCGGACTGGAAGTTCAGACGCGCGGTGATCGGTGACAGTGGCTTGGTTTCGATCACCTTGCGACTACGCCACCCGCTGCCCCGGGTGACCACCCGGGAGAACTCCTCCCCCTTGTAAGCACCCGACCGAAGATAGGCGTCGCTGGCCGCCACCATCTGCACCACCAGGGAGGTGTAGAGGGTTTCACAGGTGTCGATGTCGTCAGCGAAACCATAGGCGAGCACGAACGTCGAATTGCCGGCGACGTCGACAGTGACGTCGTTGGCCCGCGCGATGGCCACGAACAGCTGGACATAGGTCCGCAGCCCACGCTTGCCCTTCTCCCCGATCGCGATCTGTCTGGAGACCGGAACGGTGGACTTCCGCCCCGCCGGATCGTGCGACCGGGCCACGGCGAGATCGATCGACGCCGCGGTCGCCAACCGTTGCGCCGCCTGCATGAAGGTCTCGGCCTCATGCGGGTTGTCGGTGCCCTCGGCCTGCCGGAGCAGGGCCGCGATCTTGGTGAGCAGCTTGTCGTCGCGCATATATATGAGACTATCCAGCGCCTCATTCGGTTCCACTTTCTTGTTCGTCCCCCCGAAATCCGCAGTTCCCACGGAAACTTGCGCAGAGTGGCGGAATCAGCTGCCCGGCCTGCTGGACCGTCACGGCGCCCAGCGGGCGATGTCCTCGTCGGTGATGGGTCGCTCCTGCGCAGGAGGCTGCGTCATCCGGAGCTGGTTTCCGAACGGGTCGCGGAACGCGCAGTCGATGCCGTAAGGCTGGTCCATGGGTTCCTGGGTGAACTCGACGCCCTTGGCCGCGAGGTCGGCGTAGGTACCGCGGCAGTCGTCGGTGGACAGGATGGTCACCGGCATCGCACCCAGCGCCACCAGTTCGCGCACCCTGGCCGCGGCCTGTTCCGACAACGCGGGCGGACTCGGCTTCTCCAGTAGGATCAACCGGTCCGGCTGTGCGGGCAGGGCGACGGTCAGCCATCGCATGAAACCCATGTCGACGTCGGTGTCGACGGTGAATCCCAGCGTGCCGACGTAGAAGTCGAGGGCGGCGTCCTGATCGAGGACATAGACGGAATGGATGCTGATGCCGTTGATCATGGCGGTGACACTACGGACGAGGTCGGCGCCGACGCTTCTCCGAAACTGCTCAACGCAGCCGGTCTCGTCCAGGCGCGCACAAAGCAGGCCGGCACCTGCGCCGACGTCACGCCCGCAACTCCGGACCACGCCGACCGGTAGACGCTCGGGCTGCGCCCGATGATCGAGGCGAAGGTCCGACTGAAGGTGCCGAGACTGTCGTAACCGACCGCCAACCCGACGTCGGTGACCGACAGCGATCCCTCCCGAAGGAGGGCACACGCCCGCTCGATCCGACGGCGCTGCAGATACCGGTGCGGCGTCTCGCCGAACACAGTTCGGAACCGTCGGCTGAAATGTGCCGGCGACATCACCGCGATCCGGGCCAGCGTCGGCACGTCGAGCGGCTCGGCGTAGTGACGGTCGATGGCGTCACGGGCCCGCAGCAGTCGACGATTCTCGTCTTCGCGCGGGGTGAACACCGCTCAATTCTGCACGCGAGTCAGTGTTGCTCGCAGGCGATGCCGTCCTTGTCGCGATCGCGCCCGGACTTGTTCGCGTCGTATACCGCTTGATCAATGGCGAAGTCGGTGACCGGCGTACCCGACGTGTGATCGACCGCGCCCGGCTGGCCGACACCGTGCGGATAGTCGACGTTGAGTTCGTCGCAATTGCTGTAGACGGTGACCGCCTGTGCGGGCGCCGCAACCGCCAGCGGCGCGACCGCCATCGCCGCAGCACCGAGCATCCCCGCCACCGTTCTCCGCGAACACCGCATGACCAGACCTCATCTCACCGTCGTCGTCGAACGGCTCGAGGATAGTCACCGCGGTGACCTGATCTCGGCCAATCCGTGCGCGGTTACTCCGAACGGCGTACAGGCGATCGCCGTCAGAGGCCGAACTTCGCCTGCATCCCCCGCAAGGTCTCGGCCGATGCCATCAGCCCCGCACGTTCCTCGTCGGACAGCGGCATCTCGAGGCGTGTCTGCGCCCCGCCGCGATCGACGATGGTCGGTAGCGACAGACACACATCGTCGAGCCCTTCATAACCTTGCGCCACCGTCGACACCGGCAACACCCGGTGCTCGTTGTTCAGCACTGCCTCGACGATGCGGGTCGCCGCGAGTCCGATGGCGTAGTTGGTGGCGCCCTTGCCCTCGATGATCTTGTAGGCGGCGTGCACCACCTCGTGCTGGATGCGCTCGCGGGCCGCCGCGTCGATCGGTTCCCCGCCCGGTAGCGGCTTCCAATGCGTCAGCGGCACACCGCCGATGGTGGCCGAACTCCACAGCGGGATCTCGGTGTCCCCGTGCTCGCCGACGATGTAGGCGTGCACATTCTGCACGGCGACGTCGCAGTGCTGCGCGATGAGGAAGCGCAATCGCGACGAGTCGAGCACCGTGCCGGACCCGAACACCTGGTTGTTCGGTAGGCCGCTGAACTTCAACGCCGCATAGGTGACGATGTCGACCGGGTTGGTGACCATGATGTAGACCGCATTCGGCGCCACCTCGAGCACCCCGGGCATGATCTTCTTGGTCAGCCCGATGGTCGCCTCGGCCAGTTCGAGCCGCGACTGCCCAGGCTTCTGCTTCGCGCCCGCGGTGAAGACGACGACGTCGGCGTCGGCGCACACCGACACGTCGTCGTCGCCGATGATGTCTGCGCGCGGGATGAACTCGAGGCCGTGTGACATGTCGAGCACCTCGGCGGTCACCTTGGAGGTGTTGATGTCCATAAGCGCCACCGTCCGCGCGACGCCGCGGATCAATGACGCATAGGCGACAGCGGTACCGACCGCCCCCGCTCCGATGATCGCCAGCTTTGTCGGTCGTACGTCCATCAAGTCACCGCCTGGTCTCGTGGGTCGTCCTCCCCGCGATTATTCACGCCCCGCCCCCGATCTGCACCGGAGACGACCCAGACAGCACGAAACCCCCGACGAACAGTCGGGGGTTTTGTGGTGACGTCGTGGCGTCGTGGCGTCAGGCCTGCGGCGCCTCGGTGAAGTTACGCGTCACCGCCGGGTCGACCGGGATGCCCGGGCCGGTGTTGGTGGAGACGGTGATCTTCTTGATGTAGCGGCCCTTCGCAGCCGACGGCTTCGCGCGCATGATCTCGTCGAACGCTGCGCCGTAGTTCTCCGCCAGCTTCTCGGTGTCGAACGACGCCTTGCCGATGACGAAGTGCAGGTTCGACGCCTTGTCGACGCGGAAGGTGATCTTGCCGCCCTTGATGTCGTTGACGGCCTTCGTGACGTCAGTGGTCACGGTGCCCGTCTTCGGGTTCGGCATGAGGCCACGCGGTCCGAGGACACGTGCGATGCGGCCGACCTTGGCCATCTGGTCCGGGGTGGCGATCGCGGCGTCGAACTCCAGCCAGCCGCCCTGGATCTTCTCGATCAGGTCCTCGGCGCCCACCTCGTCGGCGCCCGCGGCGGTGGCCTCGGCGGCCTTGTCGCCGGCGGCGAACACGATCACGCGGGCGGTCTTACCGGTGCCGTTGGGCAGGTTGACGGTGCCGCGGACCATCTGGTCGGCCTTGCGCGGGTCGACGCCCAGGCGCATGGCGACCTCGACGGTCGCATCGGTGTTCTTCGACGACGTGTCCTTGGCAAGCTGTGCAGCTTCCAGCGGGCTGTACAGCTTGTCGCGATCGACCTGTTCCGCGGCGGCGCGGTAGGCCTTGCTCTTCTGTGCCATTGCTCTGTTCTTTCTCCGTGAATTGATTCGGGTTGGTGGTTAGTGGGCCGAGCCGGCCCTCCCACGCGGTGTTCTTCTCTGCTGATCGAGTAGAGCGAATCCCTGCCGACCGAGTCGCAAAAATCCCTGCTGATCGAGTAGCTGCGAGCCGCTAGGCGAGCAGCGTATCGAGATCCAGCGAGATCAGCCGTCGACCGTGATGCCCATCGACCGAGCAGTACCGGCGATGATCTTCGCGGCCTGGTCGATGTCGGTGGCGTTGAGGTCTTCCTGCTTGGTCTTGGCGATCTCGCGGATCTGATCCATCGAGACCTTGCCGACCTTCTTGGTGTGCGGCTCGCCCGAGCCCTTCTGCAGACCGGCGGCCTTGAGTAGCAGCTTGGCGGCGGGCGGGGTCTTCAGCTTGAAGTCGAACGAACGGTCTTCGTAGACCGAGATCTCGACCGGGATGACGTTGCCACGCTGCGACTCGGTCGCCGCGTTGTACGCCTTGCAGAACTCCATGATGTTCACGCCGTGCTGACCGAGCGCCGGACCCACGGGCGGAGCCGGGTTGGCCGCACCTGCCTGGATCTGGAGCTTGATGATGCCGGCGAGCTTCTTCTTCTTGGGAGGCATCCTTGTTCCTTGTTTGTTCCTTGCATATCCACGCCCGCTGGAGACGTGGAAGTCTTTCGTTCGGCCCTTCGTGACGCCCGCTCGTTCCTCGCGGGCGCTCCTCAGGGACCGAACCGAGCTAAATCTTCTCGACCTGGTTGAAGCCGAGCTCCACCGGTGTCTCGCGACCGAAGATCGACACGAGCACCTTGACCTTGCGCTGTTCGGCGTTGACCTCGCTGATCGACGCGGGCAGCGTCGCGAACGGGCCGTCCATGACGGTGACCGACTCGCCGACCTCGAAGTCGACCTCGACAACTGCGGTCGCCGCGGCGGCGGCAGCCTCGACACCCTCGGCCGCCGCGCCCTTCTGTGCGGCCGGCTTCTTGGCCTCGACGCGCGGCATCAGGAACTGCAGCACCTCGTTGAGCGACAACGGCGACGGCTTGGAGGTCATTCCCACGAATCCGGTCACACCGGGGGTGTTGCGCACCGCGCCCCACGACTCGTCGTTGAGGTCCATGCGCACCAGGATGTAGCCCGGCAGCACCTTGCGGTTGACCTTCTTCGGCTGGCCGTTCTTGATCTCGGTGACCTCTTCGGTCGGCACCTCGACCTGGAAGATGTAGTCGCCCACGTCGAGGTTCTGCACGCGGGTCTCAAGGTTGGCCTTCACCTTGTTCTCGTAACCGGCGTAGCTGTGGATGACGTACCAGTCGCCGGGCGCGCGACGCAGTTGCTTGCGCAGTTCCTCGACCGGGTCGGCTTCTTCGGCGGGGGCCTCTTCGGCTGCGACCTCGTCGGCCACCTCGGCTTCGTCGGCGACGGCGTCCTCGACTGCCTCGGCCTCTTCCACGGCGACCTCGCCGCCGTCGACAGCTGCCTCATCGTCTGCGGCAGCCTCGACCTGAGCCTCGACACCCGGGTCGTTGGTCTCGTCGACAGCATCGACCGCCGACGCATCGACGGCGTCGGCCGACTCAGTGGTCGATTCGATCTCGTTCTCCGGGGTGCTCACTGCAGCCCACGCTCCTCTTTCGTTTCCGGTCGTCCTGGCTCGGCCGCGGTCCGCTTGCGTGGATCGTCAGCCGAAGAGCCAGAGGACTCCCCTGGCGAAGACCAGGTCGAGACCGGAGATGAATGCGGTCATGATGATCACGAAAACCAGCACGACGATCGTGTAGGTGATCATCTCCCGGCGGGTGGGCCAGATGACCTTCTTCAGTTCGGCGACGACCTGCTGCAGAAAGACCCAGATCCGAACGAACGGGTTGCGGCTCTGGCCTGCATCGGCCTTCTTCTTGCGTTCTTTGACCGCGACCGCGGAACCGCTGCCGGTCTCCGCGTCGCCGCCGGTGCTGGAGGCACTCGTCGACGAACGACGGCGCGACGAGCGCTTGCCCGAAGGACGGAGTTCACTCGACTCCGCGCCGGTCTCCTCGACGTCCTCGCGACCTTCGAGCCCCTCTACCGATTCGGCAGCGGTGTCGTCCGCACCTTTGGCGCGGGCAGCTCGATCTCGCTTGCTCACTTTCGAGGTCCTCTCGTCAACGTGTGCCCTCACCAGGGCAGGGGCGACAGGACTTGAACCTGCAACCTGCGGTTTTGGAGACCGCTGCTCTGCCAGTTGAGCTACGCCCCTTTGCGACTGTGCCGCGGCTCTCGCCACGTTACAGCTGCCATCTGACCCGACCCTGAGAGGAAAGCTCCTCACACAACCAACGCGCCACCCTATGGGCAGCGCGCAAGTCTCAAGTCAAACCAGACACCTCAGTGTAGATCACGTGCGCCCTGGAACCCAAAACGGGTCCGAACGCCCGCCGCGCCGATGCCGCGTGTCCGCGAGCATCACCGCTGGGCCTCACCGACCGGATAATCCAGTCGAGCGAGCTCAGTGGTGATCCCGGCGGACACTCCACAGGCCATCGGAGATCTGTGGACACCGAAATCGAAGCTCGTCCGATCCGCACCACAATCTACCGGCATGCACGATTTCGGCGTTTACACCCGGCGGGAACTACGCAGCAGGAATGTCACCGATTCCGATCTGCGACGCGACGTCCGTCGCGAGATCTACACCCCTGAGGGCAACGGTTGGTACTCCATCCCATCGGCCGATCCCACCGCGCTGGCGGCGGTCCGCAAGCACGGCGCACTGAGCTGCGTGACCGCCCTCGAACACTATGGGGTCTGGCTCCCGCCGCAGGTCGACAAGGTTCATCTGCGCGGGAACTCGCAGGCCAACCGCGATCACCCGGGACGCTATCGCCGCCACTTCGGCCGCCCATTGCCGGTGACCACCATCCTCGACGACCCGCACACCGCGCTGCGCCATGCCTTACGTTGCCTCGATCCGGAGGGCATCACCGTGGTGTGCGATTCGCTGCTCAACATGTCACTGCGGATGCGCAGCGGGCTGCTCGCAGCCGAGGTCCTGACGCCCGGCGAGGTGGAATCCGCATTCGACGGCGCGCCGGAGCACATCGTGGCGTGCTTCAACAGGTGCGACGAGCGCGCAGCGTCGGGCACCGAGACGATGGGCAGGGTGCGGCTGCGCGGCCTCGGCCTGAAGGTTGAGGTGCAGGCGTACGTCCCCGGACTCGGACACGTGGACCTCAAGGTGGGCGATCGGCTACTGATCGAGATCGACAGCTTGGCCCATCACACCGGGGTCCACAACTACGACGAGGATCATCGGCGCGATCAGGTCGCCACCAGCCTGGGATTGCTTCGGATGCCCCTGACGTACAAGAACGTCGTCTACGAGTGGCCGACAACCGTGGAGAAAGTGCTCGATGCGGTCCGCGGCGGCCACCACCTGTCCCCGCGCCACCGAAAGATGTCCGCCGACATCACCGCACAGCGGTGCGAGCTGGATAATCCGCGCGAGTGCCCTGAGTCGTGATGTCCGCGGACACGTTCGGGGTCGGCGGGCCACCGATTACGCGGACGGCAGCACTCAGTTGAATTGCACGTGCGCCAGCGCGCGACCGAAGATCTTGCGGTCGCCCTGCTTTGCGACGATCGCGATCACGCCGCGCCGGGTCTCCGGATCCAGCGACTTGATCTTGCCGGTGAAGTCGACCTGGGCGTAACCCTCGGCCGGGACGTACACCGGGCTGGTGAAGCGCACGTTGTACTCGTAGATCGCGGCCGGATCTCCGACGAAGCTGCTGACGAAACTGGCGCCCAGTCCCATCGACTGCATGCCGTGCGCCACGACGGTTTCCAGCCCGATGACCTTGGCGACCTCGTCGGAGAAGTGGATGGGGTTGGGATCGCCGGCCACCCCGGCGTAGTTCACCAGGTTGCCGCGGGTGAGTGTCTTGGTCATCGCCGGCAGTTCCTGACCGACGGTCAGGTCGTCGAAGTCGATCGCCGAATACGGCTTGGGATCGACCTGCGGGTCGGGCAGCGAGTACCGCTCGAACGGACCGTGCACCGTCTTGGGCATGACGGCTTCCCGGTCGACCTTCATCATCACGTGCTCGAGCTTGTCGAGGACGTCGGGATCGGCCTCCACGGCCGGGCGGGCCACCAGGCTGGTCCAGGTGGTCATCACCGGTTCGTCATGCTGGTTCCAGATGATGTTCTTGGTCACCATCACGTCGGTGCCGGCCATCTGACGGAAGGACTCGAGCGAGACGTCACAGATCAGCTGATCGCCGACCTTGACCGGCTGGTGGAACACCAGACGCTGGTCGGTCTGCATGATCTGCCACAGGTCGTAGCCGGTGACGACGTCTTCGAACAGGCGGCGCTGAGCGATGATGCCGAGCACGGAGACGAAGGTGGGTGCGGCGATCAGGGTGTCGTGACCAAGCTCGGCGGCGGCCTGCTCGTTCCAGTGGACGGGGTGGTCGTCCTGGACGGCACGGGCGTGCTTGCGGACCTCTTCGCGACCGACCTCGTAGTAGTCGTCGACGGTGTAATTGTAGCCCACCATCGCCTGAGTGTGGGCGGCGATCTCCTCCGGCGTCAGCTTGACGCCGTTCTTCAGTGCCTCGATCCGCTGCTGGATCTCCGCTTCGGTCACTGACATCGGATACCGCTCCTTCACTTCGCCAACCCGTGGCGCCGTTCCCCGTGCGCTGCTAGCTGTCGCCGTCAGCATGGCCGGTCGGCTCCGACCGGGTTTCGCCCTACGGCTGCGGGCTGCCTCTTGGATCAAGAGGCAGCCCGCTTTAGTCGTTCATACCGGAATCGCCGGTGATGCGCTCAGCGCGATTCCTTATGTGCCTGATGCTTGCCGCAGTTCGGGCAGAACTTCTTGATCTCGAGGCGGTCGGGATCGTTGCGGCGGTTCTTCTTGGTGATGTAGTTACGGTGCTTGCACACCTCGCACGCCAAGGTGATCTTGGGGCGAACATCTGTTGAGGAGGCCACTTCGTTGCCTTCTTTCGGTGGTACGTGGTGGGCTCGGCTGCCCTATTGCGTGTTCGGCTCCGAGCTGGTCGGCACCGATGTGTAGCGGTGGAGGGACTCGATCCCTCGACCTCACGATTATGAGTCGTGCGCTCTAACCAGCTGAGCTACACCGCCATGTGGACTGGGGTCCAGCGAGCCCCCTGACGGAATCGAACCGTCGACCTTTTCCTTACCATGGAAACGCTCTGCCGACTGAGCTAAGGGGGCGTGCCCGATCAGACCCAGATCGGATCTGCTCGAGAGCCTTAACGAGGTTACACACTGAAGCAGGCGCTCACCAAATCGCTGGTCGCGACCGGTGGCGAGCGCCGAATCATCAGCGATTTACCACGTCGTGGCAGGTATAGGATTCGAACCTATGTAGCTTGCGCGACGGATTTACAGTCCGCTCCCTTTGGCCGCTCGGGCAACCTGCCGTGCCGCTCCGCCAACCGCTCACACGGCTGTAAGAACAACGCCGTGAAGAATACAACGAGCATCCCGCATCCACGCAAATCGGCTGTTCAGAGGCTCATCGCGGGTTCGGTCCGGAGTCGGCGCAGCACGACGATAGGCTGTCGGTCATGGCTGATTCATCGTTCGACGTGGTGAGCAAGGTCGACCGCCAGGAGGTCGACAACGCCCTCAATCAGGCGGCGAAGGAACTGTCGCAGCGCTACGACTTCCGCGGCACCAACACCGGTATCGAGTGGTCCGGCGAGGAGACCATCGTGATCACCTCCGACGCCGAGGAGCGCGCGCAGGCCGGGCTCGAGGTGTTCAAGGAGAAGTTGATCCGCCGCGACATCTCACTCAAGGCGTTCGACGCCGGCGAACCCGCGGCGTCGGGCAAGACGTTCAAGATCTCCGGGAAGATCGTCGAGGGCATCGACTCCGAGCACGCCAAGAAGATCTCCAAGAAGATCCGTGACGAGGGCCCCAAGGGCGTCAAGGCGCAGATCCAGGGCGAGGAACTGCGCGTGTCGAGCAAGAAGCGCGACGACCTCCAGGCCGTCATCGCACTACTCAAGGGTGAGGACTTCGGGATCGCGCTGCAGTTCGTGAACTACCGCTAGACAACCGCTGATCGAGTAACCACCGGCCCACCCGACACGACGCCCCAACCGCTGATCGAGTAACCACCGGCCCACCCGACACGACGCCCCAACCGCTGATCGAGTAGCCGCCGAGGCGCCAGCCGAGGCAGCGTATCGAGATCAGGTTCGCCTAGACGATCCCGATCTCACGCGCCCGCACGCCGGCCTGAAACCGCGATCGCGCGCCGAGTGCATCCATCAGCTCGGCCACGCGCCGACGATACGTCCGCACCCCGAGCCCGAGGCTGCGTGCGGCGGTCTCGTCCTTGACCCCCTGCCCCAGCAGGTCGAGGACCTGCGGGGCCAGCGCGCGGATGTCGGCGATGCCCGCGTCGTAGGCGGCGAGGTCGGTCGCCGAGCGCCAGGCGGCCTCGAACAGCGACGACACCCCGTGCACCGCGTCCGGCTGGGTGATGACGCTGTAGCTGCGCTGCCCTCCCGTGCGGTCGCCGGCCAGGATCACGATTCGGCGATCGAGGATGATGGTTTCGTTGATTTCGTCGGCGGTCACCCGGATGTCGGCGCCGTACTGATCGCGCCGCACTGCCAGATGGTGTGCAGCGACCGGGTCGAGGAGGGTCGCCGCCCGGTAGATCTTGCGGACACGCACGGGACCGCGATGCTGTGTCCCGACCACCCTCTCCGGGGTATCCAACGTTCCGTGCTGCCACGCGAACGTCCACAGGTCGTTGGCCGCGCACGACACCTCGGTCGCGGTCGCGAACAGATGCTCGGTGCGGCGGAACAATTCCTCTTCGCTGCGCACGACGGTGACGGAGTCGGTGTCGGTCATGACCTCCAGTGTGCGCCCGCAGAGCGATTCACGGACGGTGTGGCAGCTTGTTGCCAGAGCACAACACCGCGGCCGCGGACTCGCCACAGTGGTCCTATGACCATTGATCACCACCTCCACACCCCGACCCCGACCGCCGACGCTGCGGGCACCTGGCGACTCGGCGACCGCACCGTCAACCGTCTGGGCCTGGGCGCGATGCGCCTGGGCGGTATGCCCTGGGAGCCACCCCGTAACCGCGACGACGCACTCGCCGTGCTGCGCCGGGCCGTCGAACTCGGCGTCGACCACATCGACACGGCCGCGTTCTACTTCACGCCGACCCGGCTGGCCAACGAGCTGATCAGCACCGCGCTGCAGCCCTTCCCCGATGATCTGACGCTGGTCACCAAGGTCGGACCCAGCCGGTCGCGTGACGGCGAGTTCGAGCCGATGGCGCGTCCCGAGCAGCTGCGCGGGCAGGTCGAGGAGAATCTGCGGCAACTCGGGATCGACACGATCGACGTGGTGAATCTGCGCTGCGGCACCAGCATGGACAAGACCGATGCGTCGATCGCCGAACATCTCGGCGCGCTCGCCGAACTGCGCGACGCCGGGCTGCTGCGTCACATCGGCATCTCCAACGTGACGGCCGACCAGCTGGCCGAGGCACTGACGGTGACGCCGGTCGTCAGCGTGCAGAACCGCTACGGCCTCACCGACCGCGGCGACGACGATCTGCTGGAACTGTGCGGCGCGAAGGGCATCGCCTTCGTCCCGTTCTTCGCGGTCGCCACCGCCAGCGGCGCCTCCCCCGATGGCCCGGACACGACCGGACAGGCGCAGATCAGTTCGATCGCCGAGAAGTACGACGCGTCGCCGGCCCAAATCCGACTCGCGTGGACGCTGCATCGGGGCCCGCATGTGCTCGCCATCCCCGGCACCGGCAACCCGGCACATGTCGAGCAGAACATCGCGAGCGCATCACTGCGACTCGACGACGCCGACCTCGCAACGCTCGACGCCATCGCGGCCGGCTGATCCGACGAGTCGCCGAGGACCCCGATCTGCGTGGTCAGCATGCGGTGGTGCTGCCCTCATCCCAACGTGTGAATGCGCTGCTGGTCGTCGGGGGCCAGCACCGGTGCGATCTTCGTGTCGAAGGTGACCAGGCGCGCAGAATTCTGTGCGGCCAGATTTACCAGGTGTAGGTCGGTGACCTGACGGAAGCCGACGAGACCGGTGAGGCCGATACTTGCGTGAGCCAGGGACGAATCGTCCGGCAGGAATACCGAACGCTCATGCGCCCGCAGTGAGCGCAGCGTGGTCAACGCCGTCTCCGCCTCCACCACTCGGCCCATGACCGACCGGTTGAGCGCCGTCCTCAGCAGGCCGGCCTCCGTGATCGGCGTCGTCGCGAATCGTCCGGTGGCGGCGAACCATTCCTGCGCAGATCGGTGATGGACGTGGGAGGGCGCAAGGAGCGCCACCAGCACATTGACGTCGGGCAGGTCGAGGTCACTCATCGTCGAGCATGGCACGGGCGACCATCTCGTCGGTCACCACGTGGCCCGGTTCAGAGGGCAGCAGCACGAGCCCTTCCGGTTCGGCCGGTCGCGGATTCTCAGAGGACAGACCTGCCATCGCGAGTTCGGAGACCGCTTGGCCGATGCTCGCGTTGCGTCCGTCGTTCACGCGAGCACGCGCAGCGGCCAGCACTCGTGGGTCGATGTCCAGCGTGGTGCGCATGCCTCAGGGTAGCGCATCACGCATCACGCATCACCGTCCCGCGTGCGGTCCCCGCCTCGCCATCTCGTGGAGCCGTGCAATCCGGTCCTCGGTCGGCGGGTGACTGGAGAACAGCTTCGCCACCCCGCCGCCACGGAACGGGTTGGCGATCATCAGGTGCGACTGCGACTCGATCTTCGGGTCCTCCGGCAACGGCGCGCGGTCGATGCCGCCACTGATCTTGGCCAGCGCCGAGGCCAGTGCGAGCGGGTCGCCGGTGAGCTCGGCACCGGACTGGTCGGCCTGGTACTCCCGCGACCGCGACACCGACATCTTGATCACCGACGCCGCGAGCGGACCGAGCAGGGTGATCATCAGCACGCCCAGGATTCCCGGGCCGTTGCCATTGCGGCCGCCACCGAAGAAGAACGCGAAGTTCGCCAGGCCGGTGATGATGGACGCCATCGCGCCGGCGATCGACGAGATCAGGATGTCGCGGTTGTAGACGTGCGACAGTTCGTGGCCCAGCACCGCCCGCAGCTCTCGTTCGTCGAGTATTCGCATGATGCCTGCGGTGCAGCAGACCGCGGCGTTCTTCGGGTTGCGGCCGGTCGCGAACGCGTTCGGCGACTCGGTGGGGCTGATGTAGAGGGCCGGCATCGGCTGGCGCGCACTGGTCGCCAATTCCCGCACGATGCGGTAGAGCACCGGCGCCTGCACCTCGGTGACGGGCTGTGCATGCATCGACCGCAACGCCAGCTTGGCGGAGTTGAAGTACACGTAGGCGTTGGTGCCGATCGCGATCACCACCGCGAACAGCAGGGTCGTCGGGCTCTGGAACATCGCCCCGATACCGACGATGATCGCCGACATCAGGCCCATCAACGCAGCGGTCTTCAGACCATTGAAGTGCATCATCCCTCGTTCTCGCGCATCACCCGACGTACGTCGTCAGGGTGCTTTCACTCTTCCAAACGTCCGAGGCGTCGGCAGAGTTTCCACACCGCACCCGCGCGGGTCGTCCCGCCACCCCGATATGAGGTAGCGAACTACTCATGACCTGGGGTTCTGCGCTCCGTAGCGTCAGATTTCCCCCCCGACGACGATCACGAGGCCCCTGATGTTCACCAAGTTCAGCCATACCGGCGAAGTCGCGACCCAAGACGAACTCCTGTTCACCACACCCTTCGGCTACATGTTCGACGACGCCGCGCACTCTGCGTCGTGCCTGTTGCCGCGGTCCTGCGAGACGATCACCGCCCTCAAACAACTCGGCGACGCGATGGCGACCGATCAGACCGGGCTGCCGAACGACTCGACGACGCTGCCGGCGATCCTCACCTACCTCGGCCAGTTCATCGATCACGACCTCACCGCGCGCACGGATCGCGAGTCTGCGGTGTCCACGATCGGCCGGGGTGAACCGGTGACGCCACGCGATCCCGACGAGGTGGTGGCGAATCTGCACAACGGGCGACGCCCGCAACTCGATCTCGACAGCGTGTTCGGGGACGGGCCGTCGCTGGTCGGCGTATCGGAGACCACGTCTCAAGTGCTGTACGCCAACGATCTGAAATGACGGTCTTCCAACCGTCGTCGACTCGGCGCGACGTCCCGCGCGATCCGGCGACCCGCGTCGCGATCATCGCCGACGCCCGCAACGACGAGAACCCCAACATCTCGGCGCTGCACTGCGCGTTCCTGTTGTTCTACAACAAGATCTACGACGCGTAGGTTGCCGGGACGCCCGCGTGCAAGCACATTCGCGCACGCCAGCTGACCCGTTGGGCCTACCAGTACATCGTCGTGAAGGACTATCTGGCCCGCGTGTGTGACCTCGGTGTCGTCATCGACACGCTCGCCAACGGGCCACGCTATTACGGTGTGTCCGCCGGACACGGCCAGACGTTCATGCCGCTCGAGTTCTCCACGGCGGCGTTCCGCTTCGGGCACACGATGATCCGGCCGGAGTATCGGCTTCGCGGTGGCCAGAGCCCGATCGCGGTGATGGACATCCTCGCGCCGAGCCGCCCCGATGCGGCCGGCAACCCGAACGCCACCTTCTTCGACACCGGCGACGCGACCCCGCATCAACTGCGGTCCTCGGCGATCCTCGACTTCACCTTTTTCGCCGGCAGCGGCCCGAACGTCCAGAAGGCCCGCAAGATCGACTCGAACATCTCCGCCGGGTTGGGCTCGCTGCCACTCGGGCCGCGCACCGGCGATCCGATCCTCGGCCACCTGGCCAAGTCGAACCTGGTGCGCGGCTACAGCTTGTCGATACCCACCGCGCAAGCATGCTGCGAGACGATGGGCGTCAAACCGATGACGATCATGCAGATGGGCGGTGCCGGTGAATCCGCGAACGTCAAGAACATCCTGGAGACCACCGCTCTCGGCCAGCGCACCCCGCTCTGGTATTACATCCTCCGCGAGGCCGCAGTGCAGCAGAACGGTGAACGGCTCGGCGAACTCGGCAGCCGCATCGTCTGCGAGACCATCATCGGTTCGCTGAAGTCCGATCCGAACAGCTACCTCAACGCCAACGACCTCGCCGTGACACCGCTGGGAGTCGACGTCGGCACCGCTGTGATTCGCACCCTCACCGACCTCCTCAACCACGCCGGCGTCGGCCCGGTCGGTCCCTGACGGTTCTGGCCGCAGCGCCCGATTCCGGGTTGGAGACGAAACTGCGGCCAGACACTGCGGGTGCGGCCAGAACTTTCGGCCAACCCCGCGCGACCAACCTCGTGCGGCTAGCCCGTGCGGTCGATGGTGTAGCGGACCAGGGAGCTGAGGGCGCCATGGGCGGGGCTGTCGGGAAGTTGCGCGAGCACCGCCTCGGCTTCGTCGGCGTAGGCCCGCAACCGCTCGTGCGCGGCCGTCATCCCCGACGACGCATTGAGCACCTCGATGGCCTCGGCCACCTCGGCGTCGTCGGTGACCGGACGCGCCTTGCCGGTCTGCGGGTCGAGCAGCAGCTCCCGCAGCCGCTGCGACGCCGCATCGTCGCTGCGCAACGCGTACAGCACCGGCAGCGTGTGCACGCCCTCGCGTAGGTCGGTGCCGGGCGTCTTCCCGGAGTCGCCGCTGACCGAGCTGATGTCGATGATGTCGTCGGACACCTGGAAGGCCGTGCCGATAATGTCGCCGAGCCTGGACAACCGCTCGACGTCGTCGGTGGTGGCGTCGGCGGCCATCGCACCGAACCGGCCCGACGCGGCGATCAGCGACCCGGTCTTCTCCCACACCACCTTCAGGTAGTGCTCGATAGGATCGCCGCCGTCGGCCACGCCCACGGTCTCCCGCATCTGACCGGTCACCAGTTCGGCAAAGGTCTCCGCGATGATGCGCACCGCATCCGGGCCCAGCGTCGACACCAGCCGCGACGCCCGAGCAAACAGGAAGTCGCCGGACAGTATCGCCACCGAGTTGGTCCACCTCGAGTTGGCGCTCGGGGCACCACGCCGCAGCTGCGCCTCGTCCATCACGTCGTCGTGATACAGCGTGGCCAGGTGGATCATCTCCACCACGGTGGCCGAGGTGATGACCTCCGACGCGTCCGGCCGCCCGCCGAACTGCGCGGCGAGGATCGCGAACATCGGGCGAAAGCGCTTGCCGCCGGCCTTGGCCAGGTGCGTCGCCGCCTCGGTCATGATCTCGTCACCCGATGAGAGTTCGGCCAGCAACAGATCCTCGACCTGCGCCAACGACGTCCGGACCGTCTCGGCGAACTCGTCGGTGCCCAGGTCCAGCCCGGCGAATGTGGACTTCACTGCGCTAGCCGCTCCATCTCGTCGTCTTCTACAACCGACCACCATCGGTCGGCTGCCGTGCTGCCGAGCCTAGTCGTTGTGGCGGCCCGACATACTGGTCGGGTGAGTAGCGACGACTCCCCACCGCTCGATGCCCGGCACACGGTTCCCGAGCGCACCGACGTCCTCGTCGTCGGCGCAGGTCCGGGCGGTTCCGCGGCCGCAGCGTATGCCGCGGCCGCCGGTCGCGACGTGGTGCTGCTTGATGCTGCGACGTTCCCGCGCGACAAGACCTGCGGCGACGGTCTCACCCCGCGCGCGGTGGCCGAACTCGGTCACCTCGGTCTTGGAGATTTCCTCACCCATCGCCCGCGTATCGACGGACTCGCGCTGCACGGGTGGGGCGCCCACCAGTTGGTCCGATGGCCCTCGGGCCGGTTCCCCGCCTACGGCAGTGCCGTGTCGCGGATGGAGCTCGACGACGCCATCCGCGCTCTCGCGGTATCCCGCGGAGCGCGAATGGTGCAGGGCGCCAAGGCCGTCGATGTGACAATGACCGGTGACCGGATCGCCGAGGTCGTCGTCGAGGGCGAGTCCGGCCGGACGCCGATCACGGTGGATGAGGTGATCGTCGCCGACGGGGTGCGGTCGGGCTTGGGCAAGAAACTCGGCCGTGAGTGGCATCGGGAGACCGCCTACGGCGTCGCCGCCCGCGCGTATGTGCCGTCGAGTCGCGCCGACGATCACTGGATGGGTTCGCACCTGGAACTACGCGGTCCCGACGGCGATCTGCTCCCCGGCTACGGCTGGGTGTTCCCGCTCGGCGACGTCGCGCCCGGCCCGCTGCCGCTGTCGGGCGGGCTGCTCAACGTCGGTGTCGGCGCGCTGGCCACCGCGAAGCGTCCGGCACACATGGCGCTGCGCCCGATCCTGGAGCACTACGCGGCGATGGTCGGCGACGAGTGGGCCATCACCGGCACCCCGCAGTTACTCACCTCCGCGTTGCTGCCGATGGGCGGAGCCGTCACCGGCATTGCCGGACCGAACTGGATGCTCATCGGAGACGCCGCGGCCTGCGTGAACCCGCTCAACGGGGAAGGCATCGATTACGCGCTGGAGACCGGCCGGCTGGCCGTCGAGCTCCTCGCCGACTCCACCGACCACACCACCCGATGGCGCGACCTGTTGGTGGAGCACTACGGTCTGGCCTTCTCCGCCGCCCGCCGCCTGGCCGGGCTGCTCACCATGCCGCAGACCGTGCCGGCCCTCGGCCGCCCCGGCATCCGGTCGGCCCGGCTGATGTCGATGGTCGTGCGGGTGATGGGCAACCTCATCACCCCCGACGACGCCGACCTCGTCGCGCGCGCCTGGCGCACCGCCGGCCGGGTCTCCACCCGCATCGACGACCGCCCGCCGTTCAGCTGAGCCGGTCCCGTCTCCGTCCCCACCGCCAACCGAGCAGACGACAACCACACCGAGAAACCACACCACCCGCTGATCGAGCACACGACAACCACACCGAGAAACCACACCACCCGCTGATCGAGCACACGACAACCACACCGAGAAACCACACCACCCGCTGATCGAGCACACGACAACCACACCGAGAAACCACACCACCTGCTGATCGAGTAGGCGACGAGCGCAGCGAGGAGCCGTATCGAGATCACGCCACCCGCATTTGGAACAAGATGAATGATATGTTTCAACGCATGTCCAACGCCCTGCAGCGCACGCGTGACGCCATCCAGAACCGGGCGGCCGCCCGCTACCGCCACCGCGGCGAGATCGCACGCGTCGACGACCCGGTCGCCATCACCCGCATGCTCGGCACCCAAGAGTTCCCGTGGGGTATCACCCAGGCGCTGAGCTTCGCACTGTTCCGGACGTACGCGGTGCCGTCGATCGGCGAATTGCTCTACGCCACCGGACAGTTCACCGAACAGACGCAGAAACGCTACGACGACACCGTGCTGCTACTCGACGCCCCGATCGAGCACGGCTTCGACAGCCCCGCAGGCCGCGCGGGTATTCGGCGGATCAATCAGATGCACGCGATGTACGACATCTCCAACGACGACATGCTCTACGTGCTGTCGACGTTCGTGGTGTGCCCGGTGCAGTGGGTCAACAATTACGAATGGCGCAGGCTCACCGACCACGAGATCGACGGCCTCACCAACTATTATCGCCGACTCGGCAAGCACATGGCCATCAAGGACATCCCGGAGACCTACGCGGATTTCGAACGCTTCTACGAGGACTACGAGCGCCGCCATTTCGCGTTCAGCCCGAAGTCGCTCGCCGTGGCCGACGCGACCCTGGATCTGTTGGGCACCTTCCTGCCCTACCGACTGTTGCCGCGTGCCGTGGTGCGCCGGATGTCGTTCGCGCTCATGGATGATCGGCTACTCGAGGCGTTCGGCTACCCGAAGCCCACGGCGCTCGAACGTAATGCTGTGCGCGGTGGACTGAGAGCACGCGGCCTGGCCATCCGGTTCGGCGCGCGACCTCGTTCCGAACCGCTGTACGGTCGGGAGATGACGCAGGTGTGCGGCTATCCGCGCGGATACCGTATCGAGGAGTTGGGCACGTTTGCCCCGGGATGTCCGGTGCCGCACGGGTTGTCGGCGGTGGCGACCGTCGACCCGCAAGTCACGAAGGGTCAGCGCACCGCCGAATGAATCGCCGCGATACCGCCGGTCAGATTCTGCCACGCCACGTCGGTGAAACCGGCCATCCGGATCAATGCCGCCAAATGCGGCTGGTCCGGCCATGCCCGAATCGATTCTGCGAGATAGACATACGCGGCCGGGTTGCTGGACACCTTGGTTGCAACGGCGGGCAGCGCCTTCATCAGATACTCCATGTAGACCGTGCGGAAGGCACGGAAGGTGGGAGTCGAGAACTCGCAGATCACCAGCCGACCACCGGGTTTGAGTACCCGCCGCAACTCCGATAACGCCGTCGGCACATCGTGCACATTGCGCAGGCCGAACGAAATCGTTGCCGCGTCGAATGATTCGTCGGCGAAAGGCAGCGACATCGCATCGGCGGCCACCTTCGGCACGTCGCGGTGCGCACCGGCCTTCAGCATGCCCAGGGAGAAATCGGCCGCAATGCAGTGCGCCCCCGAAGTCCCGAGTTCGACGGTCGACACCGCGGTCCCGGCGGCCAGGTCGAGCACGATGTCGCCGGGTCGCAGGTCCAGGGCCTTGCGGGTCTTGCGCCGCCAGCCGCGGTCCTGGCCGAACGAGAGGACGGTGTTGGTGCGGTCGTAGCGCTTCGCTACGCCGTCGAACATCGCGGCGACCTCGGCCGGATCCTTGTCCAGAGTTGCGCGATCCTGCGAGCCGGATTCCATGGGGACCACGCTACCCGGCGGGACTCAACCTGCGAGGGTCCGCACCTCGTCGAGTCCGGTCACCGCACGATAGTGACCCAGCAGTTCGTCGCACACCGCCGGCCACGTCCGCGCCCGCACCGCGCTCAGCGCGGCCCGACCCATCTCCGCCCGCAACGTCGCGTCCCGCAGGACATCGATCACCGCCGGCAGCCGCTCGGTGAACTGGTCGGGCGGCAGCAGATAACCGGTGCGGAACTGCGACACCAGGTCGCGCGGCCCGCCTGCATCGGGGCCCACCACCGGCAGGCCGCTGGCCATGGCCTCCTGGATGGTCTGGCAGAACGTCTCGTGCTCACCCGCGTGGGTGAAGACGTCGAAACTCGCATAAGCCCTGGCCAGTGCGGCGCCGCGCAGCTCCCCGGTGAACACCGCGTTGGGCATCAGCGTCGCCAGCCGGGACCGTTCGGGCCCGTCGCCGACGACGACCAGTTGCACGGACGGATCGTGGGCCACGGCGGCGAGTCGTTCCACGTGTTTCTCTGGCGCCAATCGTCCGACGAACCCGACGACGAGCCGACCGTCGTCGGCCCAGGCCGCGCGGAGGTCGGGGTCGGTGTGCGCCGGATCGAACTGTTCGATGTCGACACCCCTACCCCACCGGAACAACCGCGGAACGCCCCGCTGGCTAAGGGCTTTCATCGTCTCGGTGGACGGCGCCAGGGTACGGTCGCACATCTCGTGCAGCCGGCGGGTGTAGCGCCAGGCCAAGCGTGAGGTGATGGCCAGGCCGTAGCTGGCGGCGAACCCGGCCACGTCGGTCTGGAACACTGCCACGGTCGGGACATCGAGCCGGCGCGCGGCGACGGCACCGGCCGCGCCGATCACGAACGGCGACGCCAGGTGCACCACGTCGGGCTCGACGTCACGCAACGCCCGGTAAAGCGCCGGGGTGGGCACACCGATCGGCAGCGACGTCACCTTGGGCACCATCACCGACGGCACCAGGTGCACCGGGGTGCTGCGGCCCACCATCCGCGGCGCCGACAGCTCGCCACGCGGTGTGTCCGGCGCGATCACCACGACATGGTGTCCGGTGCGTTCGAGGTGGTCGACCACCCGCAGGACGGAATTGACGACTCCGTTCATCTGCGGCAGGAAACTCTCGGCGACGATCGCGACCCGCATGCCGCCATCCTCCGCCCGGCGTCTTGCGCGGTTGGTCCGAACACGTGACCACGTCCCGAAGATCGGGTGAACGCATCCGACACGGCGCCCTCGGTTGTTTCCCCGGGCGTCGGGCACACTTCAGACGTGGCCGACCTGTTGTTGCTCAGTCGCTGGCTGGGTGCCGTTCCCGAATTCGTCACCGGCCGCGGTGGCGCGCGGATCGGGTTCATCCCCACCGCGTCGTCGATCTACCCCGACCGCGCCTGGGTGGACCTCGACCGCAGGACGCTGCGCGAGCAGGGGTTCACCGTCACCGACATCGACCTCGAAATCCTGTCCGCATCGGAGACCGCGGCCGCGCTCGACGATGTGGACGCCGTCTTCGTCTCCGGCGGCAACGTGTTCCACCTGCTCTCCGTCCTGCGCCGCACCGGTGTCGACCGCCTGCTCACCGACCGAGTCCGCGCCGGGATGCTGTATCTGGGTGCCAGCGCCGGGGCCTGCGTCGTCGGCGCCGACATCGAACCGCTCGGCCTGCTCGACGATCCAACCGAAGCACCAGATCTGACGTCGACGACGGGCCTGGGCTGGATCGACGAGGTGATCGTGCCGCACGCCGACGGCATCGTGTCCGGCCGCGCGGTCGTCGACGAGCTGCGCATCCGTTACGGCAGCCGGTTCACGTTGCGGATGCTCGCCGACGATCAGGCGTTGCTGGTCTCGGGTTCCGAACGTTCGGTCATCTCGTCCTGATCCGGCTCGTCGTGATCGGACTCGGCCCGGGCGCGCCGAGCGTTGCACCGCCGGTTGATCTCGGCAAGCAACACCATCACCGCACCCACGATCAGCCAACCGACGACGATGATCGACAGCGCCGGGACGATGGCCAAAGTCCAGCTGCGGCCTGCGGGCCGCGCCAGGTCGGGGTTGGTGACGTCGTACTCGACGCTGATCCGCTGGCCCTGCGTCAGCTCGGTGGGATACAGCAGGCCGAGGCGGGGGCTGTGGAAGTCGCCGTCCGGGGTCTGGAAATTGACTGCGGCGTGCAGCCGGTCGGCGGAGACGACGTCGGCCATCACCGTCGCCATGTTCTCGTCGATCTGTGCGTCATTGCGGTGACACCCGGCGACCAGCACCAACGCCATCGTGGTGACCACCATGCCCAACAGCACCAAGACGTACTGGGTGCGGCGCAGGATGGTCGGGTTCACGAATGACAGACTAATGGTTGTGATCAGCAGCGACGTACACTGCGTGGGGAATCGCAGGGTCGTTCGATTCCAGACATCTGATGTGACGCCGGGGGAAAGTCATGGTCACGTTTGCTGAGCTCCGCGATGCTCGACCCAACCCATGGGAGTCTGCTGCTGACGACATCCTCGACGTCAGCAAACAGGCGGAACGCACGGCAGACAACATTCATGCCAACGGCGTCGATCCGTTGGTGGATCACTGGCCAGATCACACCGGCACGCTAGCCCGCGATTCCTTGGCGAGCTGCGCCAATAGAATGGTCAACGCCGGAATCTTGGCGCGCGGGGTTGCGACAGCACTCGACACTCTGGAAGACGCGATCGGTATCGCCCAACGAATGCTGGTGTCTGCGACCACCTTCGCTACCTCCAGAAATCTCACCGTAGATGAGAACGGCACGGTCGCTGTTCCCGATGACACTTCGGCCGAAGACTACTACCGCGCGATTTTATGGCGAGACGAGGCTCAGTCCATGATCGACGACGCTGTCGAGGCTGCTTCTCAGGCGGACCGGTCGTGTCTCGACGCGATCACCGCATGTAGCGTCGACCCGGATTCCGTGTCATCGGACACTGCTCGCGAGAAACAGGCGCAAGCGGTGCAGGCAGCCTTGAAGGAGATGCGAAACCTGTTGCCGGACGGCCAACCGCCAGAGGAAGTGCGGCGCTGGTGGGCAGGGCTGACACCTGAGCAGCAGCTGCAACTTAAACGCGCGGTGCCGGTTGAGCTCGCCGATCTTGATGGCCTATCAAAGGACGTCAAACGCGAACTTACCGACAGCGGCCGCGGGTACGACCCGGTAGAGACAGTTCGGTTTGCCATCGCAAACGCTGAGAACGACGAGCTAGACATCTTTGGTTCAATTCTGACGCCCAGCGGGAGTTCTTCCTCAGTAACGGCGGGCAAACAGTCGGCTTGGATCAGGCGATGCCCGGAGACGTCGTCTATTCCAACTATGCGCAGCCACATGAATCAGGCGACTTCAGCCACCACGCAGCGGTAGTGACAGGAGTGCTGCCAGACGGTCAGGTGCTGTACACCCAGCACACCCCCGGTGCAGCAAATTACAGCGTGCAGGATCGACTCCCGATGATCGAACAGGGCGAGGGCGCGCAAACGATCACGATCGTCAGGCCAAAGGAGACATGGTGACCCTGCATCACGACCGAACCAAGAGCTCACGAGTGGTTATGCTGCCAGCTGCTGCAACGGCCCTGATCTTCATTGCAGCGGCGCTCGCCAGTATTGTTGTGCTACAACACGAACGCGACATTTGGGTGGAGCAGGCCGTGAAGGCTGGTTGTCGCGACCTCCAACCGCTTCCGTCGGCAACACTTTTCGGGGGACTGGCAATCGTTCTCTCGATACTTGCGTGTGCGGCGATCGTGGCCGGGTGGACACGGAGTTCTCCACCGACATGGCTGGTTCTGATCACACTGGCCATGCTCGTCGTCGCCGCTGGGTTGGCGCTGTATGGCATTGTGACCGTCATCGATGCACCGTCTTCGCCCTACCACGGAGTTGATGGGAGCGGGCTTCCGTGCGGCAGCGGCTAGCGATGACAGCAAGTACGGAAGGCAGGAGATGACCGACCGAATCGACATCAATCCATCTGGTGTCAAGAACGCTGGCGCCATCATCGAAAATGAAGCCGGTGAGGCACGTGCTGGGCTGTTAGCACTATTCGACTCTGCCCAACCGGCGGCCGACGGAAATGACGGCTTCGCCACGGGGCCTGCGCTCGTGGCGTTCGCCAACAGCATGCGGTCGGAACTCGACTCGACAATCAACGAATTGCAGTCGACTGGCCAGCGTATCGTCGCAGCTGCCAACCGGATCAAGAGCACCGACGACGCCACTGCCGAGGGGATCAGCCGCATTGCGACATCCTTGAACGGACTTGGCAATCAGCCCTTGCCAGGTTGACGCCTCCCAACATCCGCGCCGCCGCAGTTTCTCGCCGCCGTCCTGCTCCCTACCGCAACCGTGCCGCGGCAACTAACGCAACCGCGCCCCGATCGCCGCGTGCACGGCACGCAGGTGATCGCGGTCGGTGGGGACCTCGATCACCTCGAGGCCACCTTCGGGGGCCGGCTCGGCCAGCACCGACGACAGCTCGCCGATCGACACCCGCCGGTGCGGCACGTGGAAGCCGGCGCACAAGGATGCCAGGTCGGCGGAATGCGGCGTGCCGAAGACCCGCTCGTAGGCACCCGAATAGGCGCCCGTGTTGTAGCGCGGGTCGCCCTGCTCGAGCAGACCGAAAATGCCGCCGCCGTCATCGTTGGCGACGACGATCCGCAACGAGGACGGCCGCGGCTCGCCCGGTCCGATGACCAGACCGGTGGCGTCGTGAATGAAGGTGAGGTCCCCCATCAGCGCGATGGTGTGCGCACCCGGCGACGACCGGTCGAGCGCGAGCGCCGCACCGATGGCCGTCGAGTTGGTGCCGTCGATCCCGGCGACGCCCCGGTTGGACAGCACGCGCACCCCGTCGGTCACCCGGCCGGCCAGCGCGACGTCTCGGATGGGGTTGCTGGCGCCGACGACGAGCTGATCGCCGGGCCGCATCGCCGCACTCACCACCCGCGCGACATGCAGTCCGGTGGTGGCGGCCGGGTCGTCGAGCATGCCGTCGAGTTCGGCGTCGACCGCCCCCAGCACCCGTTCCTGCACGTCGGCGCACTCCTTGAGCCACTCCTCGCGCGGCTCGCCGGTCGGCTGCACGCGGGTGCCGGTGGCGTAGACGTTGCCGGACACATCGGGCCAACGTGGGCCGGTGGTGAGTGCGTACACCGTCACATTCGGGTCGGCCAGCAGGCGCGACACCCCGCGATGCAGTGTCGGCCGCCCGCAGATGATCGCCTGCTGCGGGTGGATGGAGTCCAACGCCAACGGGTGCAGCGGCGTGTCGGCGTGCGGTGCGGTCGGTTCGGCGACGGTCGGAATGCCGGCGAGCGCCGGATGCACACCCGAGCCGTGCCCGGAGACCACCACCGTGTCCAACGAGAGGTCGATGGGCAGCGGGACGTCGAGCTTGCCGACGGGCGCCTGCGTCCATGGCAGGCCCTCGGGCCGCCCGGCGAAGGCACCCAGATCATCGTCGGTGGCGTCCGGGACGAGCGGTTCGCGCAGCGGGATGTCGAACTGCACCGGGCCCGCGTTGCCGGTGCGCGCACCGCGAGCCGCCGCGAGCACACGGCCGACGGCCGAGCGCCACTGACTGTTGGTGTCGAGATCCTGTTCGGCCAGACCGAGGCTGATGGCCGCACGCACTTGGGTGCCGAAGATGCCGAACTGTTCGACTGTCTGGTTCGCGCCCGAACCCAGCAGCTCGTAAGGCCGGTTGGCGCTGACCACCACCAGCGGCACGCGGGCGTAATTGGCCTCGAACACCGCTGGACCCATGTTTGCCACCGCGGTGCCGCTGGTCATCACGATCGGCACCGGCTGCCCCGACGACACCGCCAATCCGAGCGCCAAGAATCCCGCCGACCGTTCGTCGATTCGCACATGCAGCCGAAGTCGACCCGCGACGTCGGCCGCGTGCAGGGCGAACGCCAGCGGGGCGTTACGCGAACCCGGACACAGCACGGCCTCGGTCACGCCGCAGCGGATCATCTCGTCGACGATCACACGCGCCTGCAGAGTCGAGGGATTCATCCCTCCAGCCTAGGACGACACCCGATCTCCTACGCACGGCGTAAGGACATGGTGCCCGTCACGTCATCGGCGCACCATGGAGTCATGGGCTTCTACGAGGACAGAATCCTGCCGTACCTGATCAACATCACCTGCGGCATGAAGGACACCCTGCCGCTGCGCAGCCGCACCTGCGCGGGCTTGTCGGGAGAAGTGGTCGAGCTCGGCTTCGGCTCGGGCCTCAACGTGCCGTTCTATCCGGAAGCCGTCACGCGGGTCGCGGCGATAGAACCATCCAACACCGGGTGGAAGATCGCCGCCGACCGCGTCGACGCCTCGCCCGTGCCGATCGAACGGGCCGGACTCGACGGTCAACGACTCCCCTTCGACGACGACACCTTCGACGCGGCCCTGAGCACCTACACCCTGTGCACCATCCCCGATCTCGCCGCCGCACTCGCCGAGGTCAAGCGCGTCGTGAGGGACGGCGGCACCCTGCACTTCCTCGAGCACGGCAACGCTCCCGACGAGTCGGTCCGTAAGTGGCAGCGACGACTCGAGCCGATCCAGAAACGCGTCGCCGGCGGTTGCCACCTCACCCGCGACATCCCCGCCGCCCTGCGCGACGCCGACCTCACCATCACCACCCTGGACACCTTCTACGAGGAACACACCCCCAAACCGATGGCAGCGATGAGTCTCGGCGTCGCGCAGGTGGGCTAGCCACAAGTGATCTCGACACGTAACTCACTTCGTTCGTTACTACTCGATCCAAGGAGTAGCCGAGGAGCCTGCGACGAGGCGTATCCGCCGGATCGAGCTCGTCGAGATCGAGACCACCCCATATCCTCGACCGAGTGCGTCGTTGGATACTGCTGGCCGTCCTGACCGCAGCCGCGACGCATCTTCTCGAACTTCTCGATGTGGACGCCGCGGCGTTGTTCGCGGCGCTCGTCGTCGCCGGGATGCTGGCGATCGCCGGATTCGCGCCACCGTTGCGCAGGTCGCGTGACACCACCGACGACGACCCGGAAGACACCGATCCACCGGCCATCCCGCGGCCGATCATGCACACCGCCCAGGGTGTGCTCGGTGTGTTCATCGGCACCATGGCCGAGCCCGAGACGCTGTCGGGGCTCGGGTCGTCGTGGTTCCCGGTGCTGGTGATCGGCCTCGGCACACTCGCGCTGTCGGTGGCCGGTGGCGCGATGTTGGGCCTGCACCGCCTCGTCGACCCGCTCACCGGTTCGCTGGCGCTCGTCGCAGGTGGGGCGTCCGGGCTCGTCGCATTGACCCGCGAGTTCGGCGGCGACGAACGCATGGTCGCGGTGATCCAGTACCTGCGGGTCGCGCTGGTAACCATCACCATCCCGCTGGTGGCCTCGCTGGTGTTCGACGCACAGTCGACGGCGGTGCACGAGGCGCCGCCGAGCGCCACCGATCAGGGGTGGGGCCTCGTACTGCTGGCGGTGTGCTTGGGTATCGGCATCCCCGTCGGACGACTGGTCCGGCTGCCCGCGGCTGGGCTCCTCGGTCCGATGGCGCTGGCCACCGTCGCCGAACTCACCGGCCTGGCCGGCGACGCCGCGGTCTCCACGATCCTGCTCACCGTCGCCTACGCGATCATCGGCTGGCAGGCCGGCCTCGGCTTCACGATGGACCGCCTACGGGCCATCGGCCGAGTGCTGCCGGCCGCGTTGGTGCTGATCCTCGCGATCGGCGTCGGCTGCGCGCTGCTGGGAGTGCTGCTGTCGGTGTGGACCGGCGAGTCGATGTTCGACTGCTACCTCGCCACCACCCCGGGCGGCATCTACGCGGTGCTCGCCGCGGCGACCGCCGCCGGCGGCAACGTCGCGTTCGTGGTGGCCGCGCAGATCCTGCGGGTGTTGCTGATGCTGTTCGTCGCCCCGTTCGCGGCCCGCGCAGCCGCCCGACGACTCGCCTCGTGAGTTACAGCTGCAGTCTCAGCGGTCACCCGAGACAATAGTTGTCGCGGGCGGTTGCCGGCACCGCAGTGAGATACGCGCCGGTCGGCCCTCGACCCGTTCCGGTCGGCTGTCTAGAGTCGAGACCATGAACGGGGAGCCCGATTCGACCAGTGCCCGCGAGTTCGATGTCGTCGTGTTCGGTGCGACCGGCTTCGTCGGTGAACTCACCGCCCGCTATCTGGCCGAGCACGCGCCACGCGGCACCAAGGTGGCGCTGGCCGGCCGGTCGGAGACCAAACTGGCCGCCACCCGCAAACGACTACCCGCACGCGCCCACGACTGGCCGCTGATCGTCGCCGATTCGTCGTCGCCGAGTTCGCTGGACGCGATGGTCGCCCGCACCCGCGTGGTGTGCACCACCGTCGGCCCATACCTGCGCTACGGCGAGGCGCTGGTGGTGGCCGCCGCGAGCGCCGGCACCGACTACGTGGACCTCACCGGCGAGGCGCCGTTCGTGCACTACTCCATCAACAAGGCACACGAGACCGCGCAGGCCACCGGCGCGCGGATCGTGCACTCCTGCGGCTTCGATTCCGTGCCGTCGGATCTCGGTGTGTACCTGCTGTACAAAAAGATCGCCGACGACAACGCCGGTGAGCTCACCGACACCACCTTCGTGGTCAAGTCATTCAAGGGCGGCATCTCCGGCGGCACCTTCGATTCGGTGCGGGTGATGGCCGAAGAGTCGCGCAACGCCGAGACCCGTCGCCTGGTGCTCAACCCGCATTCGCTGTCCGGGGAGCCCGGCAACACGCCGCGGCCGGCCATCAAGTCCGAACCCAGCGACATGTCGATGATCTCGGCCAAGAAGGTGGATCCGTCGATGAGCGGCACTCTGGCCCCGTTCTTCATGGCCGCGTCCAACACCCGCATCGTGCGGCGCACCAACGCGTTGTTGGACAACGCCTACGGCGAGGACTTCCACTACGCCGAGACGATGTCGGTCGGCCGGATTCCGGGTGTGTCCACGGTGACCGCCGGAGCGGTCGCGGTCGGGACCGGAGTCTTTTTGGGCGCCATGAGTTTCGGGCCGACCCGCAAGCTCCTCGACCGACTGCTACCCAAGCCGGGCGAGGGACCGAGCGAAAAGGCCCGCGAGAAGGGTTCTTTCGTCACCGAGACGTATACCACCACCCCCAGCGGCCGCCGCTACCGCTCGACGATGCGGATGTCGGGCGACCCCGGCTACAAGGCCACCGCGGTGATGCTCGGCGAGAGTGCCCTGTCGTTGGCGCTCGAACGGGATCGTCTGTCCCCCTTGACCGGTGTGCTCACCCCGGCCGCGGCGATGGGCGAGGTGCTCACCCGGCGGCTACAGGACGCGGGAGCGACGCTCGAGGCCGTCGAACTCACCTGAGTGCGACACCTCCGCACCGGAGTGAACCCGCCAAACGTCACCACTGATCCCTGAGGAGCGAGCCGAAGGGCCCTTCGTGACGGACCTTTGCATTGCGAGGTGCTCACGTCTTCCGCGCCCAACGCAGCCACCCGGGGTGGCTGGTGTCAGACCCGCGTCAGCGGCGGCAGCTCATCCTGCGGTAGATTGTCGATCTCGGTCACCACGGTGTCGTCGCCACTGTTCAGCGCGACGAAACTGCCGTAGAGGCGCGGCTTCCCGTCGTCCCGCCCGCCGACGACGCGCTCCCCTTGCACCGAGGTGAGGGCATAGCCTCCCTCGTCGAGTTCGATGGTGTGCGCTCCGCCAGCGGGCACCACGTAGAAGTTGGTCTGAGGCACCAGGTTTCGGTCGGCGGTACCGCTGAACACGATGATCGCGATGTCGCCGTCACTGTCGTTGTGGATGGTCACACCGCTCGCATCGGTGGAGTAGTAGACGCCGTCCGCGGCGCCGTCGGCGCCCACCGCGTCGAGCGGCCACAGGATGCCGGTCGCGAGCCCCTCGGACGGATCCCAGAACTTGTTGTCGGGGTCGACGATCGGTTGATCGGCGTCGCGGATCGCGCCGCCGAACGGGTTGAAGTTCTGGCTCAGCGTCGAATCATCCTGCACCACAACCATTCCGTAGATGATTGCGCGACCTTCGGCGTCCCGCTCGCCCTGCACGACGTATCCGGAGATGTCGCCGCCGGCGTCGATGGTCGTCGACTCTCCGGCCGGCACCAGGTACAGCCCATCGCCGTGCGGCACGTTGTATTGGTCCACCGCGATCACCGCGACGTCGGTGTCACCGGTGTTGGTGAACGTGATGGTGTCTGCATCCGCATCGTAGGTGTAGGTGATGTCGTCGGCGTCGGCGATGCGATAGTTGTCGCCGATCAGCACCTGGAAGTCGGACGGGTCGTAGAAACGGTTGTCCGGGTCAATCATCCACCACTGCAGCCGCGCGGTGAGCACGTCGAAGGCCTGCGCGATCAGCGAGTCGTCGGTGTCGTCGACGGCCGGGTTGGCGTCAGCCGAGTCGACCAGGGGGCCCACCACACTGGCGGCGGGCACCGTGACCCGATCCCCGGGATTCAGCAGCCCGAGCAGGTCACTGCCGTCGCCGCGGCTGCGACGCAGGAAGGCACCGCCCGCGGCGAGGCTCTGGTTGAGGAAGATCAGACCGCCGGCGCCGACGTCGCCGGCGAAACCGTAGAACGCGCCCGGACGCGGCTTCTGCTGCTCGGGCGGCTCCGTGTCGGCGCCCGCCGACACCGCGGCCGCCGTGCCCGGCTCGCCGATGACCTCGCCGATCACCCGCGCCGCCTCATCACCTACCGCGCCGTCACCTACCGCGTCTTCCGTCGGAGCGTCATCGGTGGCCGCGCGGTGACGCCCCGTCGCGGGCTCATCGGCGCGGTGGCGCCCGGTCGACTCGTCATCCGCGCGATGGCGGCCCGTCAGCCACGACCAGGTCGGAACCTCTCGAGCGGTGGTCGGTTCGTCGACCTCGGTGGACGGGGTTTCCGTCGCGGGGTCCGGCGTCTCGGCGGGCCCAGACGTCTCCGGAGGCGAGGACTCAGGGGGCGGCTGCGTGGTTCCGGTGGACTCCTCGGACGGCGCCGACTCGTCGCGATCCGCGGGTTTGGTGGTCGCACCGTCGGACTCCCCGGCCGGCGGTGCGGTGGTCTCGGTCGGCTCCCCACTTCCCGAGTCCCCTGCTCCCGACTCCCCGGTGCCCGGCGGCGCATTCGTGGAGGGGGCAGTCGTGGAGGGGGCGGTCGTGGAAGTGTCGGTCGTGGAGGGATCGCTGACCGCACCATCCCCGTGGGCGCTCGGCGAGGCCGGTTCGGTTCCGGTCAGTTCGTCGGCGGCCGCCGCACCGACGGGCGCGGCCATCAGCAACGCGGCGGCGATCCCGGAGGAGGCAACGATGACCCGAGTGCGTCGGACTCTCTTCACTGACATACCGGTGGATCGCTCGCCGTTGCCGGATCGTTACCGAAACCGCTACTGCTGCCCCGGATTCAGCTTGATGAACAGGGCATCCATCTCCGCACACAACCGATCGCCATCGTGCAGGGTGCCCTTGATGAACACCTTGCGGCCGTCCACCTTCTCGGCCCAGGTGTGCGCCTGCAACGGCGTGTTGAGCGGGGTGATCGACCGGTACTGCACGGTGAGGTAGGCCGTGCGACTGACACCCTGGATGGCCACCGCCGAGGCGTAACCTCCCAGGTCGTCAAAGGCGACGGCCACGTGACCACCGTGCGCGGCCTTGTTGCCGCCGAGGTGGAAGTCACGGAAGGTGACCGACGCGAACACACCGTCGTCGTTGACCTCGGTCACCTCGAACGGGGGCAGCGTGATGTTGCCGCGCGCCGGGAGGTCGATGCGGGTGCCCGACGGCGAATGCCACTCGTCGATGCGGACGGCGGCGAGCTTGGCGTTGATCTTCTCCAGATCGGCGATCAGTTCGTCGGCCAACTCCGGGGTCGGGCAGGCGTAGCGGACGTTCTCCATCAGGGTCCGCGCCTGCTCACTGAACTCCCCGTAGCGGGGCCCGCCACGTTCGGTGGTGATGGCGGTGTGCGCCCGGAACCCGCCCTCGTGCGGGTCCTCTTCTATCTCGGTGGTCGACTCCGGGCTGGTTGAACCGTCACTCATGGATCAACCGTATAGAACGGCCGTTCACCCGTCGCGACGTGATCCCGGCGGATCGACGTGCGGTATCGGCTCGGGCTTCTCGTTGCGGTCGCGCAGCCACACGGAGCGACCGATCACCAACGCAAGCACCACCGCCACCGTGACCCACACGGTGAGGATGATCGCGACGATGACCCAGCCCACGTGTCCAGGATGCCACGATCGCGGCAGAAACCCCGCCGACTAGGGCATATCGGTCGGTACCACTGCGGTCACGATCCGCAGAAGGGCGTCGAGACACGACTCACGGACCCGACCACCTAGGCTCGATTCATGACTGATGCCGGTTCCGCGACCCAGAACCCGTTCGATCCCACCCAATGGGCTCCGGTGCCCGGTTTCGACGAACTCACCGACATCACCTACCACCGCCACGTCGGCGAAGGCCGACAGCATGGGATCGTGCGCATCGCCTTCGACCGCCCGGAGATCCGCAACGCGTTCCGTCCCCACACCGTCGACGAGCTCTACCGGACGCTGGATCATGCGCGGCGCTCCCCCGACGTCGGCACGGTGCTGCTCACCGGCAACGGCCCGAGCCCCCGCGACGGCGGTTGGGCATTCTGCAGCGGCGGTGACCAGCGCATCCGCGGGCGCTCCGGTTATCAGTACGCGTCCTCGCACGATTCAGATGTGACCGCGGCCGGCGCCGAGGGCGTCGACGAAGCCCGGGTGAAGGCCGAGGGTGGCCGGCTGCACATCCTGGAGGTGCAACGCCTGATCCGGACGATGCCCAAGGTGGTGATCGCGGTGGTCAACGGCTGGGCCGCCGGCGGTGGGCACTCGCTACATTCGGTGTGCGATCTGACGTTGGCATCACGCGAGCACGCCCGGTTCAAGCAGACCGACGCCGACGTCGGCTCCTTCGACGCCGGCTACGGCAGCGCGTACCTCGCCAAACAGGTGGGCCAGAAGTTCGCGCGCGAGATCTTCTTTCTCGGCGAAGCCTACGACGCGGACACCATGCACCAGATGGGTGCGGTCAATCGGGTTGTCGCACATGCCGACCTGGAGGAGACCGCGATCGACTGGGGACGCAAGATCAACGGCAAATCACCGACGGCGCAGCGGATGCTGAAGTTCGCGTTCAACCTCACCGACGACGGCCTGATGGGTCAGCAGGTGTTCGCCGGTGAGGCCACCCGGTTGGCCTATATGACCGACGAGGCCGTCGAGGGTCGGGATGCCTTCCTGCAGAAGCGCTCTCCGGATTGGGATGCGTTTCCCTACTACTACTGAGCCGATGCGCGGCCGACGATGAGCACGCTCGACGCGCCGCGTCACCGCGGGTGCGGTGACGGGTGCCCGAACAGATACCCCTGGGCGAACTGAAAACCCAACTCCTGCAGGGCCGGTACCACGCTCTCGTCCTCCACGCCTTCGGCAACCATGCCGATGCCTGTCGACTGCGCGACGTCGCGGATGGCATGGACCAACGCACCACTGGCCGAGTCATCGAGGATCCCGTCGATCAACGTCTTGTCCACCTTCACCACATCCACCGGGAGGTCTCTCACGTAACGCAACGCGGAGAATCCGCTACCGAGATCGTCGACGCAGATGATGCAACCGATCTCGTGGAGTTGCGCCACAGCGCGCTCTGCCGGGGTGCCGAGTTCGACGGCCTCGTTCTCCCTGATCTCGATCCACACCTGTTCGGGATCCACGGCATTCGCCTCGATGGTGTCCGCCACGTACGCGGTGATGGCGGTGTCCCACAACTGTTGGGCCGACAGGTTGAGCGACACGAAGGCGTCCGCGCCGACCGTCGGTACCACCTCTGTGGCCAGCGTCCGGATGGCGTCGTCGATCGAGTGTCTGCCGATGGGCACGATCAATGACGTGTCCTCCGCCACGGCGAGAAAAACCTCGGGCGACAACAGTCCGGCCTCGGTGTGCCACCGCAGCAACGACTCGTATCCGACGGTGCGGCGATCCGACAGCGTGACGATCGGTTGGTAATGCAGGACGAAGTCGTCCCCGTCGGACCGACTCAGTCGGGTGGCGATGTCGACATCGCTGCGGATCTGCTCCGGTGTCCCCGAATCGGCGAACACCACGGTGTGGCGTCCCACGATGGCAGTCGACAGCGCAGCGTCGGCACAATCGATGACGGCTCGGCCCGTCACCGCTTCGGACAGTTCCGCTCCGACCGCGACACCCATGCAGATGTCGAGGAATCGGCCGGAGTCACCGTACTCCAGCAGACGCGACTCGAGGTGGCCGCGCGCGGCGTCGACGAGTCCCGCCAGGCCGACGTCGGACTCCGAAAGCCAGATCAGCCATTCGAACGCCGACCGTTGCTCGAATCTCGCCGCGGGGATCACCGCCCGCAACACTTGATCGACGAACTCGTCGGCGACCACCGCCGCCTCCGCTCGCCCGTACGCCACCGCAGCCCGGTGATATGGGTCTGCGGCCACCGCGATCGCGGTCATCGCCGCATATCCATTTTCCGTCACCGGCGTCCCCGTCCCTGTATCCTGGCCCCGGTCAGCCAGTCCACCCAGTCTAAGACCTGTACCCCCCAAATTGGGGACATCGTCTCTGCTGTTGTTCTTGTGAATGGTACGCATTTTGGTTGACTCTCAACGAATCACGTACGGCAATAGTGCTACTGGTCACGTGCGCCTACACGTCAACAAATATCTGTGCCTGCACGCTATGATCGGTGCGGAAATCACTGGTTCATCGATGCAGCCCAGACGGAGGTCGGAGTGCAGCGTCTGAGTGTTTGCGTACCATTGTTCAACAGCGCGGACACCGTTGCGAAATGCCTGGAGAGCGTTCTGTCGCAGTCCTACGGCGATTTCGAGTGTCTGGTGGTGGACAACGCCTCCACCGACGACACGGCCGAGCGGGTGCGGGATTTCGACGACCCGCGGATTCGGTTGGTACGCAACGAACACAACGTCGGGCTGGTCGGCAACCACAACAAGTGCATCGAGCTCGCCCGCGGCGCCATCGTGCAATTCGTCCACGGCGACGACTGGCTGCTGCCCTACGGCCTCGAGCGACTGCTCCCGTTTTTCGACGACCCGAACGTGGGTCTGGCTTTCGCCCCGCGCACCGTGGAAAGCGAAGACACCGAATGGAAAGCACAGTTTTCGCGACTCGAGACACCCTTGGCTCCCCTCTCGACGATCAACGACGGCCAGGAGTTGATCCGCCGGCACCTCGATGCCGGGGGTGGCGGCAACCCGGTCGGTGAACCCACCGCCGTGATGGTGCGACGCGAGACGCTGATCGCGGCCGGCGGATTCCGCGCCGACGTACCGCAGTTGCAGGACATCGACGCGTGGCTGCGCGTCATGGCCCTCGGTGACGTCGCCTATGTGGACGAACCGCTGACCGTGCGATGGCACCATGCCGGCTCGGAGACCGACATCCACCAGGGCGCGCCCTCCATCGACAGGATGTGGGTGATGACCGGGTTGATGCAGCGCCCAGAACTCGACACATCGGTGCGCAGACACGCGTTCAACCTGTGGTTGCGGTCATTGCGGCATGTCCCCGAAGACGTCATGCGCAATCCCAGGGACCAGCGTCGGGCGTTGCTGACACGACTCGGCCGGCAGTTGGCCGCCACGGCCCGGCGTACACCGCTGACGTTCAGCGACAGCACATCCTGACCCGCCTCACCCGCGCAGTATCGACGAGAGCACCGGCCCGATGGCGCGCCACTCCAGCGACTGCTGCGCCGCGACGACGGCGCGACGGAAACCGTGGTTGCGCTCCGGCTCGTCCATGGCGGTGAGCGCGTCGGCCAGGGCAACCGGATCCCGCGGCGGCACGACGATTCCGATGCCGAGCGCCCGTACCGTCTCACCGAGCCCACCCACGTCGGAGACGATCACCGGCACCCCGTACTCGATCGCCGTGTGCAGCACGCCGCTCTGCGCTTCGAAGTCGGTGTAGGGCAGCACGACAGCGTGCGCGCGAGCGAACAGCTCCGGTACCCGTTCGGGTTCGACGAAACCGTCGAACCATTCGATCCGACGATCCCGATCGACGGCATCGTCGATGACCCGCCGCACCGAGTGCTCGGCGCGACCGGCGATCGCCAGTGCGCTCTCGCCCGCGTACTTCGCGTAACCCTGCACGAGGATGTCGACCCCCTTGTTTTCCCGGATCTCACCGAAGAACAGAAACGGCGGCGCCCCGGCCGCCGACGAATCGGCACCCGATGCGACCGCGATACCATGCGGGACCACACTCACCCGCGCAAGTCCGTAACGTACGCCGGCAACCTCGCGGTTTCCTTCCGTGTGCACCAGCACCGCGTCGGCCGCCCGCAGCCCTGCGCCGGTCAACCATTCGTCGACGGTGTCGACCGTTGATCCGGTGTAATCGTGGCGACGTATATTGTGCAGCCGCACCACCACTCGTCGATCACGCAGCCGGGACAGCCACACCACCAGGGGCAGCGTGAAACGTTGGATCTCCTCCAGCAGGACGACATCGACGTCGCGGGCGCGCCACAGGAACAGGCAGAACGCCATGTCGTGGCGACGCCAGGGTCGCGCGCGCTCGGCCACCCATCGCCACGTCGATCCCAAATCTGATCTCGGCCGTTGCGCTGGTATCGCCACGGGCTGGCTGATCCGGTCGGAGACAAATCGTCCCTCGAGGTCTGGGCGGCGAGGCCAGATGAACCGGATGTCGTCGCCCGAGTCGAGAACACCGTCGAGCGCCTTGCGCACGTATTCCGGGTGCCCGCCGGATGCGGTGGGAGCGAACACCGCCACCGTGGTCGACCCACCTGCGCCGGCATCGCCACCCGACCGCACGGCGCGGCGGTGCGAGCGTCCCACCGAGCGGCGCGCGACCGCGTGCAGCAGCGCCGTGCGCACGCCGTCGAGCAGGCCGGCGAGCGCGGCGCCAGACTCGGCGGCGCCGCCCCGCCATCGGCGTTCCCGCGCCGGCCGCAGGAGCTGGCCGACAGTACGTTTCGCTCCGTAGCCAACCAGCAGCGACAACAGCCCCATGTGCGCGGCGAGCACCACCGTGCGGTTGCGGTTCATGTAGCGGTGGTAGACGGCGCCGTGCTGTTCGCCGACGTGGGTCTGCGAGCCGCCTTCCTCGTGCCACACGCGAGCGCGAGGCGCCACGGCCAGCGCCACACCGCGCGCCTGCCAGCGCAGGGCGAGATCGGCGTCCTCCCAATACAGGAACAGCCGCTCATCGAATGGCTCGCTGCGCCATACCCGCAACGTCGTCGCCATCACCGCACCGCTGAGAAATCCGGTGAGGTACGCCGCACCGTCCGGCGCCGGCGGCGGCTGCCCATAGCCACGGTGACTGACCACCCCGCGCCGCAGGTCGATGTCCCCGCCGGCGAACCAGACCACCGGAACCGTCGGGGCGCCGGTGACGATGACCGGTGAGACGACGCAGTCGGGGCCCATCTCGTCGAGCGCATCGGACAAGGCGGGCAGGCATCCCGGCTCCATCCGGGTATCGGGGTTCAGCACGCACAGCACCTCATCGTCGGCGAGGTCGCCCAGGTGCCGGGCGATGATGTTGTGTCCGCCACCGAAACCCACATTGCGCGGACTGCGGAGCACCCTGACGTCAGGTTGGCCCGCAGTGGCCTCCGACAACGCGTGCCACTCCGCGTCGTCGCAACTGTTGTCCAGGACGGTCACCGACGCCGCCCCGTCGGCCATGAGCTGCGGGAGCAGCACGGTCAGGTACGACGAGGTGAAGTAGTTGACGATCGCCACATGCGGGGCGCGCCGTCGGCGGTCGGTCATCAGTTCCTCGGCTCGAACGACCGCCACACCGCGATCACGTCGTCCTGCCGCACCCGGCCGTTTTCGGTCATGAGCCCGTACTCGTCATTGATCAACCCCCATTGGTAGACACCACGAACACGATCCGACGAGTTCGCCAGGTTCTCGATACTTCGGTACACACCCACCCGATCGGCGTCCTCGTCGCGGCTGGCCCCCGCCTCACCGAACACCAGCGGAACATCGGTCGCCAGCTCATAGGGTGCGAGAAAGTTGCTGCCGGCACGGATCATCGGCGGCCGGTACACGTGGATGTCGAAGAAGTCGACGACTTCACGCCATCGACTCATCGCCGCCCGGTCGGTGATCTTGTCGATGAGTTGCCCGGTGTGAATGTCCGACACCGACAGCGGAAGGTTCGTCTCGCTGCGAATCGTCGACGCCCATCGGGCGATGAACCCGAACGCGACGGGTTCGGGGAGTTGCGGATAGATCACCGACACCTCGTTGCACAGGTCGACGGCCACCACGTTGGGATGCCGCGACAACCCACGCGCAATCGTCCGCGCCAACGACTCCACCTCCCCCAATCGGTCCAGCGGTGTGTGCCGGAGATCGAGCAAGCAGTAGTAGACGGTCAGCCCTCGTCGCCGACAGTAGGTCAGCAGTTGATCGAGGCGGCGAAGGTAGGTGGCGGCATCGATCCGGCCGAGCAGCACGGCGCCGACGTCGCCGATGATCCGGATCGACCGTGAACCCACCTCGATCGCCAGATCGATCGATTCGCGCACCCACTGCCAATCCCAGCGGCTCCAGAAGTTCTGCCAGGCAGATCCGTTCACGATGTCGGTGGCACGCGGCACCACGGAGCTCCCCTTGAGTCCGGTCGGAACCGGGGCTGCGGCGCTCACCCGGCCGCCGATCAGCGGGACGATCCCGACCTCCCACCGCGCGCCCAGCGAGTCGAAGTTGCGCCGCAGGGTCGTACCCGACACGGCGTGATCCCAGTAACGCAGCTGATGCAGCACCCCGGCGAAGGACCGGTTGTCACCGTCGGCGCCCAGGGACAGCCGCCGCACCGCCTGCAGGCCGATGCGGTCGGTGAAGCTCGCCACGTACGCGCCGTTGAGGAATCCGTATGCGGTGCGCGAGGAATCGAGGGTCATCGCGAAAGCGCACGGACGCAGCGTGATCGATGGATCGCGGATCCGCATCAGCTCGGTGGTCCGCGACCACACGGCCAGCGTGTCGGGTGCGGCGAGCACCACCCTCAGTTCGTTGTTCCGGGCGTCGGTCAGCGCGCAAATCGTTCCGGTTGCTCCGCTGCGCGCGTCGACCACCACCATCAGACCGAACTCGGTCAGCGTCGGCAAATCGTCGGCCACCATTGCATCCGTGAGCGAGAACCGCCAACCGGTCGCCGCCGGCCGGGGTACCGTCGAGTTCGCCACCTGGGCCGGACCACCCACCCCGCCCGCGACCTGATTTCTGATCATCGAAATCCCGTCGACGCGATCCAACGATGCCTGCGTACCGTCGAGGTCGAGGATGCGGGTGGGATCGTTCGGCTCGGTGACATCACGCGCGGTCAGCGCACATCCGACGATGGCAGCGGGAACCGCACCCGCTGCGAGTTGCAGGAGCCGGCGCCGGGACACTGTCACCACGCGGCCCCCGTCCGCGTCGCCACCGGCGCCGTCTGCGGCCCCTTCTGCGTTTGTCCGCGGGCGTATCTGGCGATCGCATAGCCCAGCAGGCAGCCGAAGACGATGGAGCCGCCGTGGTCATTCGGCATGGGTGACACCGCGACGACCGCGGCCAGGCCCGCCGTGGTGGCGGCGACCGCGATGCTGGGGCCGTCCCGCCATCGCCGGATCAACACCGGCAGAAGGCAGGTGGCCAGCACTCCGATGAACGCGACCAACCCCAGCAATCCAGCCTTGGTGCGTAGCCAGCCGTAGTAGTTGTGGGCATACAGTTGCCCCTCGTTGGCCGCGAACTCGTCGGCCGCACCCATCGGAGGCTTGTACCGGAAACCCAGACCGTTGCCCAGAATCTCTCTGTCGCCCACACTTTCGGCGAGGTAGCGGTTCTCCTGACGCCGGTCCTGCGTGGACGAGTCGACCGTCCGCGTGGATTGGTCGAGCCCGGCGAACACCCGATGGGAGTAGCCGGACACCTGGCTCTGCGCCCACTGGCCGGCACCCATGGCGCTCGCGCCGACGAAGGCCAGTCCCAGCGCGGCCGCGAGCACGGCAACGGTCACCGACATCCGCACCACCACCCGAGTGAGCATCCCGTTCAACGCGGCGGTGACCAGCACGACCGCGAACATGATGGCCAGTCCCAGGAACACATTGCGCGAGAAGCTGAAGAAGTCGACCACCACCGCAGGTATCAGCAGAGCCGTGACGACCTTTGTGCGGCCGGCGCCGACGAGAAGCATCGCGACCGCGACCAACGTGACGGCCAGCGCCAACGGGGTGGTGGAGGTGAGCAGGCGGTGCGCATCCGACCCGCCGGCCACCAAGCGACCCGTGACGGTGTAGAGCTGCGCGGCCTCCTCGCGCCCGGCCAAGGCGAAGCCGGTGACCGACGACACGAACATGGCGACGGCCGACACCGACAGGGTGAACAACAGCGCGGGCACGTAGCGGCCCACTTCACCGATGCCCACGATCACCGCGGCGACGAACACCGCACCGGCCAACGCCACCGCCGGCCGCACGTCGTAGGTGATGTCGCGGATCGCCCACCCCGACACCACCCCGTGTGCCGCCGCGACCACCAGCGACATCACGAACACGGCAAAGGCGATCGCAGCCGGCGATGACATCATCCGGTGCCGGAGGGTCCCGGCCGAACGAAGCCGGTAACCGGCGTAGATCACCGCGGCCAGCAGCGCGCATTCGTGGAAGTAGACGAACAGCCCGCCGACGCGGACACCGTCGGGAACCCATGCCGGCACGGTGATGAACGTGATGACGATGACCGCGTCCACCACGGTGGCCGGTCGGCGCCACACGCAGGCCGCCACCGCCACGGCGGTCGCGATGGCCACCGCGACCTCGACATGCCCCGTGCCCAGCGGCACCAGCACGGCGAGAAGCGCACCACCGGCCAAGGTGACCCATCGCAGGTCCCCAAGTGCCGGTGCTGCACTGCTCATGTCGGTGCCAGGATGTCGTCGACGAGGGTCAACCACCGCTCGGCGACGGCGGGTTCGGAGAGACGTTCACGTACCGCCTGGACACCTGCGTCCAGAGACTTCCGGGTGACCTCGTCATCGAGGCTCTGTACCGATTTCGCGAGTCCGCGTGCGTCGTCGACCTCGAAGACCAGCGCAGCACCCGCCTCCGACACGAATCCGTGGGCGGGGATGGCGCTGACCACCAACGGAACCGAGCAGGCGACGCCTTCGAGCAGCACCATCGGCATGGCCTCCCAGCGCGACGGCAGGATGAGCGCGGATGCACGCTCCATCATCTTCCTGACCTCGGTGTTGGGTTGCGGTCCGGCGAATACCACCCGGTCCTCGACGCCGGCCGTCCGCGCCCGTGACTCGAGTTCGGCGGTCAGCGGCCCCTCACCCACCAGGGTCAGGGTGCGGTCCGGCAGGAACTGCAGGGCATCGATGGCGGTGGACACCGATTTCTCGGCGGAGTGCCGCGCCACGATCAACAGGTCCACCTCGCGGCGCCGGGCCGCAGCGCCGTAAGCGGCCAGCGGGACAGGGTTCTCGATCACCACTCCCCGGTCGGCGTCGGGACGCACCGACGGCGAGACGAAGACCTCTTCGTCGATCAGTTCCCTACGCACTCCGAGCGAGTACACCTTCGCCGCCAGTCGCGGATACCGCTCGATCGGCCAGTGATGCACCGCCACCACTTTCGGGCGTTGCCCCGGCCGCAGCGACATCGACATGAGGATGACGGCGGCAATGGCGTAGTGGGTGTGCGCGATCACCACGTCGCGTCCCCGCATCAGGTCGCGGAGCTTGCGCAGCATCGCCATCAGCGCGCGCGGCGAGCCCGGCCGGGAGTCGGCGAGGCACCGTGAGCGGCTGAACAGGTCACTGCCGGATTTGTTGTACAGGAAGTACGACCGGAAGCCGGCGGTAGCGCTGGCCTGATTCTCGATCCACCACGACAAGGTCTGTGCCCCCGCCCGTTCGAGCTGGGTGACGACCTGCACGACGTCTGGTTCCTCGACCGTGTCCCGGTGTACGAAGAAGCGTTTGTCCTCGTGCAGCCGCAGTCCGCACGACTCGAGCCGGTGGGCCACATTGCGCAGCCGCACCGCGGCGACGAACGGTTCGACGGTGTAGCGTCCGGCCAGGCGTCGCGGCTCGTGGAGCAGCCGCCACAGCCATCCGAGCCGCAGTGCGTGCACCATCGGCGGAAAGTAATTCTCGGCGTGCGCGAGTTGGTCGAACCAGCCTCCGGCGGTGTATATCTCGACGCCCTGGAGATCGTCACGCAGGCGGACCGCGATCCGGTCCTGTGCCGGTGACCCCATGCCGAGCACGATGACCGTTACACCGGATGCCCGCAGCCGCTGCACCAGTCGCGAATGGTCGGCGACGCCGTCGTACCCGTCGACGGCGAGCACCACACCGGAGAAGCGTTCGGCGGCGGCTCTCGCGATGCCGGGACCGCCACCGACGAAGGCGATCGTCCGCCCCTCCCGATGCCGCTCCCGCAGGATGGCAGGCAGGTCGAGGTCGGCCGAGGACCTGGTGACCGATGCGCCCTGCAGACCCAGCAGCAGTTGCAGGAACGTGCCGTCCACACCCACCTCGTCGGCTTGTGCCACCGCGTCCCAGTCGGCGACCAGCGCGCTGTGGTGGTTGAGCCAGGTCGTCACCGTCGACTCCGGGGTGATCGGCAGGTCGATGGCGGTTGCCTCACTTGTCATGACCGTGCGTCCTCTCGGTCCAGGGGCGAGTGCCCGTTCGGCCAGGAATGACCGTTGAGCTCGTCGGTCTTCGGTTCGTCGCCCTGCAGATGTTTTCCGCCGGAGTCGGTTTCGGAATCACCGGAGCCTGTGGCGCCCTCGCCCAGCAGGCGTTCGACGCGGCCCCATCCGATGACGACCGCGGCCGCCAGCAGCAAACCGGCCAGCAGTCCGATGCCGAGGTTGCGCCCGGTGTTCGGCGACGACGGCCCTTCGGGGGTCAACGGTTCCTGCAGGATGCGCAGCGCCACGATCGGACCGCCACCATCGTCGGGTGAGTCTCCCCACCGTGCGGCCTCCACGAGCTGCTGGCAGACCTCACGGCTCAGCTGGACTGCCTCGGCGGCCGAGCCACCGGTGACGCTCACATCCATGGCCACCGACTGTGGTTGGGTCTCCACACTGATCCGGGACTGCAGTTCCGGAACGCTCATGTCCAGCCCGAGCGAGGCGATGGTCTTCTCCGAGACCCGGTCGCTGAGAGCAAGATCCCGATAGGACAGCACGCGGTCCTGCGCCATCAGTGAGCCCTGGTAGGACTCCCCCGGTGTTCCGCTCGCCGCCGGCGACGCGTAGAGCAGGCACACGGCGGTGTACTCGCGGGTCGCGGTCGCGTTGCCTACTGCGGCGGCGGCCACGCAGAGCAGGCACACTGCCGCCGCGACAATCCATTTGAGACTGCCCTTGCGCATTGCGCGGTACAGGTCACCACGATTCATGGCTGTGCCTCCTCTGACGAAACGCCTCGACGGTTGGGATCGGCGCTGTGGTCTGGTGGAATCGGTCGATCATGTGGGCTCTCCATCTGGCTGTTTTCGGCCGCGGACCTGTGGGAGGGTCTTGAGCGCAGCGGCGACGGCCACGTATGCCGTCGTGAACACGACGGCCGAGAGCAGGAACGGCAGGACGGCTGCTTCTCGGGTGGTGGGTTGCACCAGGATGCCGATCGGCACCGAGACGATCAGGCCCACCGCGGCGGCCGCATAACCGGGCGCGACATTGGTCAGGTAGTCGCGGATCGGCACGTCCAAGGCCAGGTGCACCAACACGACACCCACTGCAACGCCGAGGATCACCGCTGCCGCCGCGGCGACGACGACACCGTGATAGCCGAACCAGAACCCGGCGGGAATCGCCAGCACCAGCGCCAGCACGCAGGAGGCGACCGCAGACCAGATCAGCATGCGCATGCGGTCGATGGCCAGCGTCGCCGCGGTGCTGACTCCCGTCGCTACGTTGAAGGTGAACGCCACCGACAGGATGACCGCCGCCCACAGCACGTCGCTGTTGGGTTCACCCAGCCAGAGGGGGATGGCGCTGACCGATGTCGCCACCAGCAGGAACGGCGCGAAGATCGACACCCCGCAGTTGATCCGGACCAGCGGCAGATAGGCATCGCGGACGGCGCCGTCGCCACCGGCGGCGAAACGCCGGGTCATGTGGGTGGTCAGCGCAACCGAGGCGATCGATCCGAAGGCCCGGGCGCCCAGCGCCAAGCGGCTGCCCAGGTCGTAGGCGCCGGCCGCAGCCGGTCCCACGATGAACCCCAGAATCAGCTTGGGCGACTGGAACAGCACGATGTCACCCACCCCGAGCACCTGCCCCTTGAGTCCGAAGGCGATGACGTCGCGGGTGATCTGCTTGGTCGGCAGTCCGACCGGGAAGTGACGCTCGTCGATCAGGACGGCGACAACCACCACAACCAGCCCGATGATCCCGCCGAGTGCGCTGGCGACCGCGAACGTGGCGAGTTCGGGTTCCACGATCAGGCCGACGACTCCCCCGACCGCGATCAACCCCGTCTGCACCGCCAGCCCGGCGTTCCCGGCGATCATCCGGCCGCGACCGAAGGCCGCTGCGGCGATCACCCGCGCGAGCATGCCGGTCACCAGGATCACCACTGCGGCCCACAGCAGTGTGCGCGCCAGCCCGACCGAGCCGGTGTGCAGCGAACCCTCGAAGGCGAACGCCGCGACCCCGCACAGTGCGACCAGAATGGCGCCGAGTCCGACGGTCACCGCCAACGCCACACCCAGCACGGCGCGCTCGTCGCGCCGTTCACCACGCGCATGGTGCAGCGCAACGAAACGGGTGACCGCCCGCGACACACCGAGGTCGAACAGCGCGGCGTACTGCGCCAACGCGCCGGTCACCGACCAGATGCCGTAGTTGTGCATCCCGAGCCGGAGCACGATGTAGGGGGTCACCAGCAGGTTGACGCCGTATCCCGCCACCAGTGGCAGCATCTGGGCGGTGGTGCCTGCGCGCAGCGAGTGTTGTTGTGTGGGCGGCGACCCCGTCACGTCGGGATTGTCGTCGCCGGTGACGACCGGGGATCGGACCACAAGCAGTAGCTCCCGCTCAGTTGGTTTCGAGGACTTTGGGATCGAACACGAGGACGCCGTCGGCGCTGCCGTCGGCGCCATAGCGCGCGATCACCTCGTCGGGCAGCGGTTCGAACGTGTCCGCACGCAGGTAGTCCCGCACCGATGTGCCGGTGGATCGCGAATCGACGTTGACGGGCCCGGCATCGGACAACAAGTCGTCGATGTGCAGCGTGCGGAAGTCGAAACTGATACGTGCGGTGTCGGTTTCGTTGGGCACCGTGGAATGCAGCTGGGCGCCGGAGAACGACAGTATGGAACCGGGATCGCCCACCACGCGCACCGCAGAGCCTTCCGCGCCGGGCGCGGCCTTCGGGTGGGGCCGCGGGTCGTGGGTGACGTACTTGGCGGCGTCCCGGCGCGACGTGCGGTTCCATTCGTAGGCATCGAATCCGGAGCTGCTGTTGTCGACCGGGCGTCCCCAGAAGTCCGGATGGAACTGCATGCCCTTGTTCGCGGCATTGCCGGCGACGGGCACCCACCAGTTGTTCTGGCAGTCCGGTGACGCATACCAGGTGTCGCGGTGCGCGGCATAGTTGTAGCCCAGCCCCGACGACAGGTAGCTCGCGGTGGGCACCACCCGGAGTTTTGGCACGTCGAAATAGGTCTTCGACGTGTCGGCACCGAGATCCAGCAGGATCTCCCGGAGCAGTTCCTTGCAGCGCCGGTGGTGGGTGAACGCGGGCTTGAGCGCGGCGAGGATGCCGACGTATTCCTCGACGCCCATGTCCTGATGGGCGGTCAGCGGGTCCCGGCCGTCGAACGCCTGTGACACCATCTCCAAGGCGAAATCGGCCAAGGCCCTGATCGAATCGCGCGGCGGCAGGCAGAACACCGTTCCGGCATACAGTTGTCGACGGCGGAGATGGTCGGGCAGACCCGCTTCGGTGGATACGACAAATGACATGACAGCTCCTCCACTAGTGGTCGACGGCGCCGGGGCCGAAGACCTCGAGATGCGGTACGGGTGTGACGAACTGGCCGCCCCACTCGCGGATGAACGCGAGATCCTCGACGATCTCGTCGCGCAGGTTCCAGGGCAGGATCAGCACGTAGTCGGGCTTCGCCGTCGCGATGTACGCGGGATCCTTGATGGGTAGCCGGGTTCCGGGAAGGTGCCGCCCCTGCTTGTGCGGGTTGCGATCGACGGTGCAGTCGATGAGGTCGCGCCCCACACCGCAGTAGTTGAGCAGCGTGTTCCCTTTGGCGGGCGCACCGTAGGCCATCACCCGTTCGTTGCGTTCCCGGGCCGAGATGAGGAAGCTCAGCAGTTCACGCTTGGTGCGTTCGACTGCCGGCGCGAAGTCGCGATAGCCGTCCAGCCGATCGAGGCCGTACGCCGATTCCTTACGTGCCAGCGTGTGCAGACGCTCCGACGGTGTGTACCGGTCCGATTCGTCGTGACAGACGTAGATGCGCAACGAGCCACCGTGCGTGGACACTTCGTCGACGTCGAACAGACGCAGACCGTGGCGGGCGAAGACCCGCGTCACCGAGTGCAGGGAGAAGTACGAGAAGTGTTCGTGATAGATGGTGTCGAACTCGTTGTGCGCGATCAGCGCCAGCAGATGCGGGAACTCCATCGTGATACGACCGTCCGGCGCGAGCAGCAGTTTCATGCCGGCGACGAAGTCGTTGAGGTCCGGCACATGCGCCAGGACGTTGTTGCCGATGAGATGGTCGGCCTGGCGGCCCTCGTCGACCAACTTCTCGGCGAGTTTGGTGCCGAAGAACTCGACGCAGGTGTCGATACCGTTGGCGCGGGCCACTTCCGCTACGTTGGCGGCCGGTTCGATGCCGAGTACCGGGACATCGTTGCGCGCGAAGTACTGCAGCAGGTAGCCGTCGTTGCTGGCGATCTCCACCACCCGCGTCGACGAGTCGATGTCGAAGCGGCGGGTCACCTCCTCGACGTAGCTTCGCGCGTGCTCCAGCCAACTCGACGAGTACGACGAGAAGTAGGCGTAGTCGGAGAAGATCTCCTCGGGGGTTTCGAACTCACCGAGCTGAACGAGCAGACATTCGGTGCAGACATACGCGTGCAGCGGGTAGAAGGTTTCCGGTCGGTCCAGATTCTCGGGTGCGATATAGGAATTCGCCATCGGTGACAATCCGAGGTCACAGAAGGTCTCGGTCAGTTCGGTCCAGCACGAGCGGCATACGGGTGATGTCATGTCAGTCGTTCCAGATCTTCCAGGGAGCTTTGCCGCTCTCCCAGAGGTCGTTGAGCATCACCTTGTCCCACAGGGTGTCCATGCCGCGCCAGAAGCCACCGTGTTGGTACGCCGACAGCTGACCATCGGCCGACAACTTCTCCAGCGGTTGACGCTCGAAGATCGTGTCGTCGCCGTCGATGTACTCGAGCAGCTTGGGTGAGGCGACAAAGAAGCCACCGTTGACCCAGCCCGAGCTGCCGTGCGGCTTCTCCTGGAACTGTGCGAGTCCATCCTCGATGTCGAGCGTTCCGTACCGTGCCGGCGGCTGTACTGCGGTCACCGTCGCGACCGTGCCGTTGCGCTCGTGGGCGTCGATCACCGCGCCCACATCGAGGTCGGCGACGCCGTCACCGTAGGTGAAGGTGAAGGTGTCGTCGCCGATGTGGTCACGTGCCCGCAGGAGCCGGCCACCGGTCATCGTTTCCATGCCGGTGTCGAGCAGGGTCACCTTCCACGGCTCGCATTTGGAACTGTGGGTACTGACCGCCCCGTCACCGAGATCGACAGTGATGTCGGACATGTGCAGGAAGTAGTTCGCGAAGTACTCCTTGATCATGTATCCGCGGTAGCCCAGCAGGATCACGAACTCGTTGATGCCGGCGGCACTGTAGATCTTCATGATGTGCCACAGGATCGGGCGCCCGCCGATCTCCACCATCGGCTTCGGGCGGGTCTGGGATTCCTCACTGATCCGCGTGCCGCGTCCACCCGCGAGGATGACTGCTTTCACGATGGGTCCTCTCCGTTGTGGAGGATCTCGGTGAAGGCGGTACACACTGCCTCGACCTGGTCCTCGGTGAGCATGAGCGCCGACGGTAGATTGATTGCCCGCGAGGCGATGTCGTAGGCAACAGGGTTGTTCTGTGCCGCCGCAACGGCGGTCTGGTAGCCGTCGAATGCGGGCAGCGAACTCAGCGGCGGCAGAAACGGCCGGCTATCGATCTGGTGTCGGTCGAGCAGTTCCATCATCCGGTGGGTGGACAGCCCGCGGGCCCGATCGACCACTGCGGTGACCATCCAACAGGTGTTGACCGCATCGGGCTGCGAGGGATTGAGTGTGACACCGGGCAGCCCGGCCAACCGTTGCGCATACCAGTCGAAGATCTGCCGCTTCTTGTCCACGAGTTCGTCGATGCGGGCCAGCTGCGCACGACCGAAAGCCGCTTGCAGACTGCTCATCCGGAACTTGTGACCGATCTCGTCGGTGACGAAGAACTTGTGGTCGGCGGGGGTGCGACCGTGATCGCGAATACGCGACATCCGCTCGTGGACCGCGTCGTCGTCGGTGACGACCATGCCACCCTCGCCCGTCGTCATCGTCTTGGTGCCGTGGAAGCTGAAGACCCCGATGTCACCGAGCGCTCCGGCGGGAGTGCCGCTTCGGAAGGCACCGATCGCCTGGGCGGCATCCTCGAGGATCGGGATGTCGCCGGCCACGGCGCGGATTCGCGCCATGTCGGGGGTGTTGCCGTACAGGTCGACGGTGACGATGAGCTTCGTGCGCGGTCCGATGACACGGCGCAACGAGTCGGCGTCGACACACCAACCGTGCGGGTCGATGTCGGCGAACACCGGGGTCGCCCCGAGATAGACGATGGGCGCCGCCGAGGCCACCCACGTCGCCTCGGGCACCACCACCTCGTCGCCGGGTCCCACGCCGAGTGCCAGCATCGCCAGGTACAACGCCGACGTGCCGTGTGGCACCGCGATCGCGTGGCGTAGGCCCAGATGATCGGCGAACTCACGCTCGAACATCGGGACCGACTGCCCTGCGTCGGCATACCAGTCGTTGGCAGCGGCTTCGCTGACGTAGCGCACCTCGAGGTCGGTGACCCACGGTCCGGCGACCGGGATGCGCGGGCCGGTCGGATACACGACCGGTGTGGACAGATCGGCGAGGTCGGTCATGCTGCGCTCCAACGCAAGTCGGGCCCCACCGCGTCGGCGGCGCGTAGCCGCTGGATTTCGCGCAACCGGATGTAGGACGGTCCCGCGAACATGTCGGCGGTCATCCCGCCCTGGCGGTAGGCCGCCCACAGCTGCTCGACGCCCCGACGCACGGTCCACTGCGGCTGATAGCCGGGCACCACGCGGTGGATCTTGCTGAAGTCGACCCGGTAGTCGCGGATGTCGGGGGACGCGTGCATGCCGAATCCGAGCGCGCAGTCGGGTACGACGTCTGCCACGATGTCGGCGATCTGGCGCACCTGATAGTTCTCCCCGGCGCGGCCGACGTTGAAGGCCTGATCGTGGATCGCCTCGGCCGGCGCGTCGAGCACTGCGGCGAATGCGTCGGCGATGTCGAGGACGTGGACCAGCGGTCGCCACGGTGTGCCGTCGCTTTCCATCAGGATCTTGCCCGAGGTGGCCGCGTGGGCGACGAGGTTGTTCACGACGATGTCGGCGCGGAGCCGACGCGAGAGGCCATAGGCTGTGGCGTTGCGCAGGTACACCGGCGAGAACGAGTCGCAGGCCAGCGTGTGCAACGCCTGCTCCACCCGCACCTTGGATTCGCCGTAGGGTGTCACCGGGTTGAACTCGGCGTTCTCGTCGAGCTCCGCGTCACCACCCTTGCCGTACAGGCTGCACGAGGACGAGAACAGGAAGCGGCGCACACCCGCCGCTTTCGCGGCCTCGGCCAAACTCACCGACGCGTCGAGGTTGATGTCGTAGGTCAGTTGCGGATCGAGATCCGACAGTGGGTCATTGGACAGCGCGGCGAGGTGGATCACCGCGTCGACGTCGAGTCCGGTCAGATCGGCGGCCGTCACGTCGCGCATGTCGATGTTCAGTGTCGGGACGTCGACCGGTGTGCCGCGAAAGTCACAGTTGCCGAAAAGATCGGTGTCCAAGCCGATCACGTCATGCCCGCGCGACTGCAGAACCGGCACCATCTCCGATCCCAGGTACCCCAGGTGTCCGGTGACGACGACTTTCATCGTGACACCCCGCAAACGTTGCACAGTCCAGTCGAACCCGGAACCGGCGAGTTGCCACACGATGGCAGTAGGTATTTTTGGCACGTCAAAGTTACTGTCCCCCAGAGACACTGGACGGTGGATGCGCGAGTGATCGAGCACGATTCGGCGATGAACCGGGCTCGACGAAGTGGTCACGTCCAAATGTATGGACCGCCACCGCCGGCCACAATCAGATTCCTGGTGACAATTGACAGCTTGCCGTTGTCTGCGCTGCTAGGGGGCGGTCAGCGTCACGACCCGCCCCCTGAGGAGCGAACCTGCGAGCGCGCCGCCCTGAGTAGCGAGCTTGCGAGCGTATCGAAGGGTCACGAAGGGGCCCTTCAAGACCGGCCTCCGCAGGCTCCTGCCTTCCTCAGAGACCAAGCGGAGTCAGGGTTGCAGCGAGGCGAGAATCTCGGTGCGGATCGCGGAGGTGGTGTGCGGCAGCCACATGGCCTGCACCGGCACCGTCGGCGCTTCGGCGAGCTCGATGACCCGAATACGGTTGTTGTAGAGCCATCCCGGCTCGTTGGTGACGAAGGCCGCGGCCTGCGGATGTGCGATGACGGCGGTGTGCGGTGGGGTACCGCGCAGGCGGGACACCGTGATCTGGGGTTCGAAGCCGGCGGCCTGACAGATGGAGATCAACAATCGGAGGTATTCGCTGTCTTCTTCCGGTTCGGCGACGGCGACCACGATCTCGTGGTCGGCGAGGTCAGCCAGATTGGCCTGATCGTGCTGGGCCAGCGGGTGCTCGCTGCCGACGGCCAGGCGCAGCCGGTGCCGGCCGGCGACGGTCCCGGCGAGATCGGGCGGCGGCTGAATCCCACGCCGCAGCGCCAGGTCGATGTGACCGTCGAGCAGGGCGCTGCGGATCTGATCGGCGAAGATGGGTCGCACCGTGATCGGCACCGACGGATCGGCCACCACCACCGGTTCGATGATCGTGAAGACTTCCGACGGCGCGAGATTCGGGGTGTGGCCGATCACATACGGCGGCACGCTGTCTGCGCCCGCTGCCTGCACCTTTGCCGTCAGTTGATGGCCGCCGGCGAGAAGTGCTGCGGCACCGCGATACAGCGTCTCGCCTGCCGGGGTCAGCATCAGGCTGCGGCGTGTCCGCGAGAACAGCTCGACGCCGAGGTTTCGTTCGAGCTCTTTGATCGCCGACGACGCCGCCTGCTGCGTCATGAACATCTTCTCCGCGGCCACCCGCAGGCTGGGCGCCTCGGCCACCGTCACGAACATGCGCAGACGCCGCAGGTCCAGATCGTCTCGACTCTTCATCAACGTGTCCTTGTCAGTTGTCCACGACCCTGTGATTGTAGGTTGTCGATTCCATACTTACATTGGTGTTGCGTTTCCCGGGAGTGCGCCACCGATTGCGCACACTCCGGCCTTCGCGTCCATGCACGCTGTCCCTTCGCGGACCGAAACACGAGTCAGACGACCGGTTTGGGGGATGATGACCGCGTACCGCACCACCGGTCACGAGTCACTGGCTGCCACGCGCCGCCGCCGGCTCGGCCGCGATCGCGACGCACCGCTGCCGACGCTGTTGGGGGCCAGACGAGCGTGGGCGCCGCGGCACGTGGCCGCGATCGCGTTGACCGACGTTCTGGTGATCTTGGCGGCCGTCGTTGTGGCGCAAGTACTTCGGTTCGGCTCGGATCTGGAGTCGGATGGTTTCGGCGGCGTCCACGGCGAGCCACTGGTGGTCATGGCGGTGTTGATCGCCGCCTGGCTGTTCTCGTTGCGGGTGTACCAAACCCTGGATCGACGCATCCTCGGGGACGGGTCGGAGGAGTACAGCCGGGTTGCCACCGCGTGCCTCAGCGTGTTCGGCGTGCTCGCAATCCTGGTGCTGGTACTGCATCTGGATGTGTCACGCGGATACTTCGCCTTGGCGTTGCCGCTGGGCACCGTCGGACTGTTGGCGTCGAGATGGGCGTGGCGTAGACAGCTGAGCCGTCAGCGATCTCGGGGCATCGGACTGGAACGACTCCTCGTGGTGGGCGAGCCGCAGTCGGTGGCCACCGTGACCGATCGGCTGAGTCAGGCTCCGGAGCAACCGTTCACGGTCGTCGGCGCATGCGTTCCCATCGACCCCACCGCACGGTCGGCGGGTCGTAGGTCGGTGGGTACTGCCGGTGTCCCCGTCTATGGCGGTCTCGACGACGTGGCGAGCGCCGCCGAGGGCTGCGATGCGACCACAGTTGCGGTCACCTCCCCCGATGCTTTCGGCCATCTCGCCATGCAGGATCTGTCGTGGAATCTGCATCAGATGGACATCGACCTCCTGGTCGCTCCCGGGGTGGCCGACATCGCTGGCCCGCGCATGATGGTGCACCCCGTCGCCGGATTACCCCTGCTGCACATCGACCGCCCGAGTTATGCCGGGGCCAATCGGTTCCGCAAGGCGGTCCTCGACCGGGTGGGCGCGGCTCTCATCGTGCTCGCCCTCTCCCCGCTGCTGCTGATCATCGCGGTGGCGGTCGTCGCCGACACGCGAGGTCCGGTCTTCCATCGGTCGGTCCGCGTCGGCGTCAACAACCGGCCGTTCCGGATGTGGAAGTTTCGCTCGATGGTGCCCGACGCCGAAGGGTTGGTGGCCGATCTCGCCGACCGCGACGAGGGCAACGGACCGCTGTTCAAGATCCGCGACGATCCGCGCGTGACGCCGGTCGGCCGCATCATCCGTCGCTACAGCCTCGACGAGTTGCCCCAGTTGTTCAATGTGCTGGGTGGATCGATGAGTCTGGTGGGCCCGCGCCCACCGCTGCCCGCCGAAGTGGCCACCTACGACGGCCGGGTGGCGCGCCGAATGCTGGTGAAACCCGGGATGACCGGTCTCTGGCAGGTCTCTGGCCGATCGAACCTGTCGTGGGAGGAGTCGGTGCGTCTGGACGTCTCCTACGTCGAGAACTGGTCGATCATGCAGGATCTGGTGATCCTGTGGCGCACCTTCCGGGCGGTTGTCTCCAAGGACGGGGCGTACTGACTCGGCCCGATCATTCCGGGCAGCGGTCGAGGGGCTCGTCGACGTCGGCTACCGGCCAGGACGCGGATCGCCCGGGCGCGACATTCGCGATGGGCCCGGAGATCAGATCGGTATTCGTCACCGACACGCTGTTGCGTCCGTCCCGTTTGACGATGTAGAGCTGTCGGTCGGCGATGGCGAAGAGTTCGTCCACCATGTCCCGAGTGACCGCCGGTGGCCGACCGACCATGATCGACACCGACGCACTGACCGCTCCGATGCTGACAGTGACACCGGTAGTCGCCGCGACACGGACCCGCAATTCGTCGCACAACCGGTATAACTCGGACGCGTTGGCGACGCTGCGCACGATCACGAACTCTTCTCCACCGGTTCGGGCGACCAAGGTGCCCGGTGGCACCACCTCGGACAGCGCCTGCGACACGGCAACCAGCGTGGCATCGCCTACCGAATGCCCGTACCTGTCGTTGACCGACTTGAAGTAGTCGATGTCGGCCTCGATGAAGCCGATCGGCAATCGTGATTCGACGGTGTCGCGCAGTATCTGCTCCCACCGGGTGGCCAGTCCGCGCCGGTTGAGGACGCCGGTCAGCGGGTCGGTTTCGCTGATCGCCGCCTGCGCCTCGAGCGCTGCCGACAGCGACCTCCGCAGGGTGGTGACCAGGTGGGTGGGCACCAGGATCGCCAGAATAACTGCCCCACCGGCGACGAACATCGCCGTCGACGAATGCGCCCGGGTGGCGACCACCGTGCACGCGAGGCCCGCCGCGATCAGCACGAAGGTGACCACCGTGCGCGGCGGCGACTCGATCGCCGAGAGCGCGGGGATGGCGGCCAGCAAGATCAGCACCGCATGTGCCGCCCCGTCGTCGCTGATCGCGGCGGCCGATGCCGCGATGCCGACCATGCCACCGAAACTCAGAAACGCGAACTGCGCGTCGTTCAACGGTCGCACCGCCACGGTCACCACGATCGAGATGACGGTGTAGACGGCGATCGCGACCACCCACCACCGGTGGCCGGGACGGATGAAATCCGGTGAGAGGTAGGCGACGACCAACAACGGGATCGCACCGACCTCGCTGGCGAGGACAGCCAGTGTCCGCTGATCGAAACGGCGGCTCACAGCGCCCCCTTTCGTCCGGCAGGACAGACTTGTCGCGGTGGTCGCGCGACAACTCGATTATTTCTGCGCTCAGGCGTCGTGGCCACAGTAACCCGTTCGCGGCCACGGGCGTCGCCACCCCCTATCGGGCCGGACGCCGCCGAATCACCGTGTGAAGACCGACGACGCGGGCTCTGGTCTGCCGAACAGATATCCCTGCGCGAGGTCGAAACCCAACTCGACGACCGACGACAGCATCTCCTCGGTCTCGACACCCTCCGCGAGGGTCGTCATCCCACTCGCACGCGCCATGTCGCAGATGGCCCGCACGACGGCACGATCCGAGGCGTCGTCGACCACACCGGAGATGAGACTGCGGTCCACCTTGACGACATCGACCGGCAGATCCCGCACGTAGCGCAGCGCCGAGTAGCCGGCACCGAGATCGTCGATGCAGATCGTGCAGCCGAGTTCATCGAGCCCTTCGATGGCGCGGGCGGCAGCGCTGCCGAGCCTGATGACCTCGTCCTCACGGACCTCGATCCACACCCGCTGTGGCGTCACGCTGTTGGCCGCGATCAGCTCCCCGATGTGGGTGACGATGTCGTCGGCCCAGAGTTGCTGCGCGGACAGGTTGATCGAGACGAACGCGTCGTCTCCGAAGGCCGTGGTGATCTCACCGGCCAAGGTGCGGATCGCCGTGCCGATCGCGTGCTGGCCGATCGGCACGATCAGCGAGGTCGCCTGTGCGGCCGACAGGAAATTCTGCGGGGTCAGCACCTCGGAGTCGACGTACCATCGCAGCAGGGACTCGAACCCGACAGGCTTGCGGTCGTCGGGACGAACGATCGCCTGGTAGTGCAGACGGAAGTCCTCCGGTTTCGCCTCCGCCAGCCGATTGCCGATCTCCACATGCTCCCGCACCAGCGGTAAGGTCTCCGCGTCGGCGAAGACCACATGGTGCTGCCGGATGAGGGCCATACACAACGCGGCATCCGCACACTGGACCAGGTCGACGCGATCGGTGACCTCCGGCAACTGGTCCCGTGCGGCCACACCCATACACACGTCGAGGAACGTGGTCTGTCCGTCCACGTCCACCGGATGGGCCCCCGACCGGACTCGTGACGCGGTGACAAATGCGTCCGGGGTTCCGTCCACCGCCGATACACTGATGAGCCACTCCAGATCGGAGCGCCGCTCGAATCTGCTGTTCGGGCTCAGCGGCTTGAGCACGCGTTCGACGAACCGTTCGGCCATCGTCGCCGAGGTCGGATGACCATACGCAGTGGCGGCACGATGAAAGGGATCCGCGCACAACGAGATGATCGCTGCTTCCGAGGCACAGTCTTGACCTCCGCGGCTGGGTTCCCCCATGTGCATCTCTCGAGTCTATGTGCTCAACGTCCGTTTCACGCGGATCTGTCGACGGCGTCGAGTCGACGTGTATTCAGTTGTTGCCGGAAACCAAATCTCTTCGGCGAGTCACCAGCGAAGTTCAATACACCAAGGTATTGTCGTTCTCTCGGTCGCCAGATGCGGCGTCTTACGTTAGTCTCGAATCGCTGAGCTGTTCGTTTCCGGGCCATCCGTGGTCGATCATTGAATTCGTTTCGTTCACAAAGCTTTACAGACTAAAAGCGCGGTCGGGGTCGCCGGGAGCAGAAGTGTGACCTTTTTCAAGCAACTACTCGATCGTTATGACGCCCGTTCGCTGGCCACCCTGATCAGTACCGGCGGCGTGTTACCGCTGCCGATCGTCGCGGTGCTCGCACCCGACGCCCTTCGGCCCGGCGGCATGGTGTTGCTCTTCGTCATCTGGGCGTTCATCGCGGCGGTCTTCGTGGTCACCGCGATGCGTAGCCATCTCACCGATGCCGAGTTCGCCGTCCTCGGCGGGATGGGCATCATCGGCATCTGCGGCACCGCCCTGATTCTGTCCTACAAGACATCGGCGACCGCGGTCCTCGCGCTGGTCGCGGTGATTCCCACCATCGCGGCGATCTCCCCCTCGATTCCGCTGGTCCTCGGATTGTCGTCGTTGGCCTGCATGGGGGCGGTATTGGTGCTGGCGATGATCGCCACGACGACCGCCTCATTCGTCATCGGCACCGGCGCCATCATCGGCACCATCACCGTGCCGGTGTTCCTGGTGATCGCCCTGCGTCGCTCACTCGAGGCGACGCTGGAACGTCAGACGCAGCTGAGTGGGATTGACCCGCTGACCGGTCTGCTCAATCGCCGCGGATTCCTCAGCCGGGTGTCGCACCTGCTGTCGGCCGCGCACGTCTCGACCGGGTGGATCGGCATCCTGCTGATGGACCTCGATCACTTCAAACGCGTCAACGACCGACTCGGCCACATCGCCGGCGACGGCGTCCTGCTCACCACCGCCGCCGCGATCCGGGAGGTCGCACCCCCCGGATCGGTGGTCTGCCGCTTCGGCGGAGAGGAGTTCCTGGTGTTCTGCGTGGTTCGTGACGAGGCCGAGCTCCGCGCGGCGGCCGACCGTTTCCGGATCGCGGTCTCCGACGCCACTCCGGTGACGGCGAGTGTCGGCGGCGTCTGCGCACCACTGATCGCTTCGGTCCGAACCCACGCGGCATCCACCGACGACGTCGTGGCCACGATGCTCGACCGCGCCGACCATTGCGTCTACCAGGCCAAGACTCAGGGTCGCGACCGTGCCGTCGTCGAACCGATGGACCCGGTGCTCTGGCGACGGCCGACCGCCGAACCGGACGCGACCTGGCGCGCCGACGCCCTGCAGCACACCGTCCTGGAACTCTTCACGCGTGAGTTGGGACCGAACAATCAAGCCGCCGAACGCAATTGAGACAAATCCGACGTCCATAGGGCATCGGCCTCGGCGCGCATACGCGTCCATGTGTCGGGCGTGGTGAAGTCCGTCAACCGCGCCCGGTCCCACCACATCAGCTGCGTCCGGTAGCGATCGTCGGGGAACGGGGTCGGCGGGATGGACTCATCGACGCGGCCACCACCGGATTCCCAGCGCTTCAGCACGTGATCGGCCGCGGTGGCCATCATGTGTCCGACACCGGCGAGCTCCATGATCGGCAGGCCGAGCCGCGACAACTGCCCGGCGACATCGCGGGCGATCGGCGAGCGTTCGTCGACCCACGCGGTCTTGACCTCCACCACCCCCTCGTCGAGCCGGGCCTCGATCGCGTCGACCAGCGGCCGCCGACCGGGCTGCCCCGCCCACTCCTCCAGCGCATGCGACTGAGCTGCGTTTTCGAAGCGATGCTGCACGCGAAGCCCACCGATCACCTTGCGCTCCTCGCCGAGGATGGCGAAGAACCGCGCCGTGCTCGCGCCGTCGGCCACCAGGTCGTAGTCGAGAGCGGCAGCGCATCCGTGTCGGGTGTAGGCCTGCGCCGCGCCACGCAGATAGCGTTCCCACAGCCGACGTTCGGCGCGCGGGGTGGCCGTCACGAGGGTGTACTCGGGGGTACGCAGGAAGCCGGTTCGAACCGAAGTCGATGCGGAGAATTCGTCGTGGTCGAGAATCGCGGTCATGGTGAGGCCTACCTTTCATCAGTTACATTGAGTCGAATGACTGCGCGAAACTGATTCGCAGGCTTGCCATACTGCACAGTATGCGCCGTCATAGGACATGAATTTACCGGATTGGTAGCGTGGCAAACTATTGTTGCGTGAGCCAAGATACGACCATGCAGAACCCCGACGGCGCCGTCGCGACCATCTACACCGATGACACGGTGCCCGCAGACCTCCTCTCCGACCCGACCATTTCCGTGCTGGACATCACCGAATCGTCGGCGGCCGCCTTCGCCGGCCTGCTACAACGATCGTTGAGGAATCTATCCGATGAACCACCACGGTATGCCCACTTTCCGTGGCGTGAAACCGTGGTCCGGATCCCCGGCCCGCACACCTATCGGCGACTCCGACTCGACCGCAACCGTCACAAGATGACGCTGGGCGACCTCGACCGCGCCGCGAGCCTGCGGATCGGCATCGTCGGTTTGAGCGTGGGCCATTCCATCGCATTGACCCTCGCCCTAGAGGGCCTCGTCGGTGAATTACGCCTGGCAGATTTCGACGCCCTGGAATTGACCAACCTGAATAGAGTACCGAGTTCGGTGATCGACGTGGATACCAATAAGGCTGTGATCGCGGCACGCCGAATCGCCGAAATTGATCCTTATGTTCAGACAATTTGTTTCACCGATGGAATATCGACGGAAAATATTGATGAATTCATCGGTGGCCTCGACCTCGTCATCGAGGAGTGCGACTCGTTCGACGTGAAGGTCCTGGTGCGCGACCGGTGCCGCGAACTCGGCATTCCGGTGCTGATGGAAACGAGCGACGGCGGGACCCTCGACGTGGAACGCTTCGATCTCGACCCGCAGCGTCCCCTGTTCCACGGTCTCGCCGGCGATCTGCGGGCGGCCGACCTGGTGGGTCTGGATCGGGCCGCGACCACCCCGCTCGCGGTCAAGGTTCTGGAGCCGGCCAAGGTAACCGCGGCGATGGCCGCCTCGGCGCTGGAACTCGGCCAGACCGTCACGGCGTGGCCGCAGCTGGGCGGCGACGTCCTGCTCGGCGGCGCCACCGTGGCTGCCGCGGTTCGACGCTTCGTCCAGGGCCGGCCACTACCGTCTGGCCGGGTGCGGTTCGACCGCGACGCGTGGCTCGACGGGCTCACCGATCCGATCGCGGCCACGCAACCGCCGTCAACTGAACCGACGCCGACAATCGCTGCCGACCCGCCGGACGTCGACTCGATGTCCGGGCCCGAACTCCTTCGCTACGCGGCATCGCGGGCTCCGTCGGCGGGCAACCAGCAGCCGTGGCAGATCGACGCCGACGATCAATCGGTGACCATCGCGCTCGACCCGACCCGCACCTCGATCCTCGATGTCGACCACCGCGCGTCGGCACTGGCCGTGGGGGCTGCGGCCTACAACGCCCGGGTGGCCGCCGCGAGCCGCGGACTGTCGACGCGGACACAGGTCGTCGGCGCAGGTGACCGGCTGGGTGTGCGGGTCGCATTGGACGGCGACGATTCGCCGTCCGCCGACGACGCACCCGCCGTCACCGATCTGTCCGCGGTGCTCGACCGACACACGCGTCGCGGACCCGGGGACGGCTCGCCGATGTCGGCAGACGACGCCGAACGGCTGGCCGCCGCCGCCCACACCGACCGCACTCGCGCCATCGTGCTGACCGATCGGGCGGACATCGAACGCTACGCGGCGATCGCGGCGCGCTCGGATCGGATCCGGTTCCTGACGCCCGAGCTGCATCGCGAGATGTTCGCCGAACTGACCGACCGTCCCGGCGATCCGACCGGCATCGACGTCGAATCACTGGCGCTGCCGCCGGCGATGCAGGGCATGTTCGAAGTGCTCTCTCGCCCCGACGTGATGGCTCTGCTCGACGAATGGAATGCCGGCGAGGCGTTGGGAGCCGACGCCGCTGCCCGGGTGATGTCGTCGTCGGCGCTGGTCATCGTGGTGCAGGACAGTGCCGACCTCGCTGATTACGTGAACGCCGGCCAGGTCACCCAGCAGGTGTGGGTGACCGCCGAGTCGTTGGGCTTCGCCGTGCATCCGGTGACCCCGACATTCCTGTACGCCACCGACGACGCGACCGCGCGAGGATTGTCGGCACGGCACGGCGACGAACTCGTGGAGCTGCGCCGTTCGATGCTAACGGCCTGGCCGCTGCGCGAGGGCGAGGTGCCGACGCTGGTCCTGCGCCTGTCCCGCACCGACGAGACGCCGGTGCCGAGCCGGCGCGAACCGGCCGGGCGACCGGCGACCTGCTGATCAGCCGAAGATCCCCCGCAGCACTTCCATGTCGGCGACGCGCTCTTTGTGGGTGCTCGCCACGGGCGATGCCAGCAGGCACGTGACCCCCGCGGCGCGGAAGGCGTCGGCGCGTTCGGCAACCTCGGCGCGCGACCCGATCAGCGACATCGAGTTGACCAGATCGTCCGGGACCGCCTCGGCGGCCTCCTGCTTCTTGCCGTCGAGGTAGAGGTCCTGGATGAGTTTGGCTTCCTCGACGTAGCCGTAGCGCTGGGCAAGGGTGTTGTAGAAGTTCTTGCCGCGCGCACCCATGCCGCCGATATAGAGCGCGGCGTGGTGACGCACCAGCGTCTTGGCGTTGGTGATCTCCTGCGGATCGTCAGAGATGCGGGCGGTGGCCTGCACCACGATGCCGAGTTCGCCGAGAGACGCGTCACGCTTGGCCTTGCCGGCGCGCAACGACTCACCGAAGGCGGCGTCGATCTGCTCGGGGTGGAACAGGATCGGCTGGAACTCCTCGAACAGCTCGGCGGCGAGCTCGGTGTTCTTGGGCCCGATCGCGGCCAGCAGCATCGGGATGCGCTCGCGGATCGGGTGGTTGATGATCTTCAGCGGCTTGCCCAGGCCCGATCCGCCGTGCTCTTCATCGAGCGGCAGTGTGTAGCGCTTGCCCTGGTATTCGGTCTTGTCGCGGCGCCACACCATCCGGCAGATCTCGGCGTGCTCGCGGGCGCGGCCGACCGGGTAGTCGTACTTGACGCCGTGGAAGCCCTCGATGACCTGCGGGCCCGACGCCCCGATGCCGAGCACGAACCGGCCGCCGCTGATGTAGTCCATGCCGGCGGCGGTCATCGCGAGGTTGGTGGGGGTGCGCGAATACATCGGCAGGATGCCGGTCTGCAGTTCCATCTTCTCGGTCTTGGCGGCGATGTAGCCGAGTTGGCTGACCGCGTCGAAGCTGTACGCCTCGGGGACGGTGATGCGCTCGACGCCGACCGCTTCGTAGTCGACGAGATTGTTGATGGTCTCGCGGAAGTCGCCCGCGTAGTTGATGGGCATACCAAGCTTCATCGCAGTCATGGTCGGATTCTTCCACAGGAGTCGCCTGCATCACAGAGCCGGGTTAACGCTCGTTAGAGTCTCCCGCGCCGGTTGTCATTTGCCACCGTGAAGGGACCACCCTGGGCTGATTGTTTGCCATGGGGATGGGACCACCTGGATTGCCAGTT